>NC_011138.3:37500-337500 GCF_000020585.3 Alteromonas mediterranea DE | reverse complement strand
GCTGACCGCGTCATCGAAAAGCTTGAAGAGCAACTAGAACACGGGGGCGGTAAACGCACCTATAAAGACTATATTCGAGCTTTAGAAAACTACCACATACCTTACTTTTCACGGACATTTATTACTTCAATTGACCAAGAAGAAATATCTAAATTTGATGAGTGGCGTAAAGGGCGGATGAAGAAGTCTCCAGCCTCCTCTACATTATTAACTCACAATGCTGCTCTTCAGCTCGTTTTTAAAGAAGCTATTGAGCAAAAATGGATGATCGCCGCTCAAGTACCTGTTCTTTCATCTAAAGGTGAAGCAGGCAAACGCCGCTCTGCATTTTCGGAAGAGGAATACGAAGCTGTATTGGACGCAATACTAGAAAGAGAATTTAATGCCCATAGTGAAAAAACTCGTCAGATCTGTGAGTTACTTTATGATTATTGTGAAATAACAATAAATACTGGTATTAGACACGGAACGGAAATGGACGCCTTAACGTGGAAGGACATCGAAATAAAAACGCAAGGGTCTAAAGCTCAATTCTTCATTCACATCACCAAAGGTAAAACAACAAAATATACAGGCCCTCGTAAAGTAGTTTGTAAACGTGATGTGATTGGTGCTTTAACTAGACTCAGAGAACGTTTTCCACTGCGTACACCTAACCAAAAACTATTTTTGCTAGCAAATGGTGAACCCACAAAGCAATTAGGTAAGGCATTTGAGAAAGCTCTCCAAAGTTCGGGATTAAAAGAGTCACCCAGAGGACCGCGAACGCTATACTCTCTTCGACATACCTACATTACGTGGCAGCTTCTCAACGGAACCAGCATGGACGTAATTGCGCGCCAATGTGGAACCAGTACAGCAATGATCGAGCAGCACTATAGTCACGTAAAGCCGGAAATGTTTGCCGATGCTTTGTCTGGAGTAACATTTGACAAAGAAGAGCCCAAAGCATTGTCTAAGAAAACTTTGAACAGACGTGCAAAGACCGCAGAGCGCGACGAAAAACGCTTTAAAGAATGGGCTGAGGAGTTGAGAAAGCGTGGGTGTATTTAGTGCAAAATATAGTGAGATAATATTATTAATAAGTTCCGCCTAACGATGAAGTGAAAAAAAACTGAGATAAAAACCGATTGCCGGTCGGTACTCTCTATGTATAATACCTATCGTTAATCGGTTTTTTAAAAGGGTGCGGCGAATATGAATCTTGGTGAACTTGAAAAGCTAGTTCTACATTATTTATGGAAGCACAAAGATGTTGATGTAAAGCAACTTTATTCGCATTTCATAAATGTGAGGGGAGGAAGCTTAAATACCTACCAGAGTACACTTGATCGCCTTTTCAAAAAGGGACTTCTAGCCAGAAAAAAAGAGGGGCATGCATATATCTATAACACAAAAGTCGAGAGATACGAGTTGATCGGACAGCTTATAAAGTCAGTTGCTAGTGACTTTATTGCTGGCGACGATAGCAGCCTTATCGCAGCTTTTTCTTCCATCTCAAGTGAATTTAGTGTCGACCAACTAACTAAACTAGAGCAACTTATAGAAGAGCAAAAAAAGCTCAAGTCAGTGAACAAGGATTAAGTAAAATAATGACAATATTCTTCAACCTGCTAGCAATTTTTACTATTGCATTCGCAATAACTAATTTGGTTGTGTCTATTGGCGTATCTTTACTAGGACAAAAGTTAACATCTGTTCAGTTAAAACCAAGGAAAGCTCTGCTTTGGTTTTGTGTTTCAATGCCATGGATAATGAGCATTTTAGTCTGTCTTTACTTACTTGATATATATGTCTACTCAAGCATATTTGAAACTAAACAATATGCTCATTGGCATCATATATCAGATTTCAACTGGTTTAGTTGGCATGCAGTTACAATAATACTCCTGCTCTCTTACATGATGTTTGTATTGACTTCAAAGACGAGACAGCTATGGCTTCATAGACAGGAGGTGAGCTTGCTAACTTGCCTCTCAAAAAACTTAAGCCGGGGGGTATATGAAGTTGAGATACCTAAATTTGCAGCGTTTACCTCTGGAATACGGAGCAAGAAATGCTTCATAACTACAGGGCTTTTGAATGAGGTTACTCCCGAAGAACTTGATGTCATTTTAAAGCACGAAAGAGCGCATGTTGTAAATAATGATCCCCTGAAAAAGTGGCTTTTTAGTATTTTGGTCTCATTTTATTTTGCACCAGTAGCAAGATTACTAACTCTACAGATGGTGTTGGCTATGGAACAAGATGCAGACAATGCTGTATTAGAAGAAGGAATTGACCGGATATTCGTTGCAAGCACTTTAATTAAAGTTGCAAAGCTGAATGCGCAAGAGGACATACTTAAATCAAGCGCTTTAGTTGTAAATTTCGGAGCAGATGTCCTTGAGCAACGCATCTATTTCCTCTTGGGTAGGTTGCAGTTGTCACCTATCAATAAGACTGTAGCGTTCTCTTTTGCCATTGCATTATTTTTTCTATGTATGACTTCTTTAGACGGTGTTCATCATCTTATTGAAACGGTGTTTAGCCATTAAAATTTATTCTAAAAACCGATCGGTGAACGGTTTTTATTTTCAAACTTAGTCGAAGGCTTTTAAAAAGCTTTCATAAGGATTTTATTTATGTTTTTTGGAAAAAAATTAAGCAAAAAACCGATCATCAATCGGTATTTTGTGAGTGGTATGCTTATAAGCATGTCCATCAGTGGGATGTCTGTTGGTGTTAATGCACAAGAAATACTCACATTGAATGATGCAATTAGTCTAACCCTGCAACAACATCCTGAATTACATGTATTCACACATAAATCAGAGGCTGCAAAAGCTCTTATTACTCAAGCTGAGGTTGGCACGCCTAAAGTAGTTAATGCGCAACTCGAGGATTTCTTGGGCTCTGGTAACAACTCAGGGGTATCTGGATTGCAAGCAACATTGAGCATTTCATGGTTACTTGAAAATGACATTATCGAGTCTAGGGTCAATCTAGCTTCATCGAAAGCTGACGCAACTACAATTGATCAAGAGGTTAAAGCCGTTGATATCGCAGCAAATACAGCACGATTGTATATAACCTTATTGGCTCAAAAAGAGAACTTAAAGTTGGCGAAGATTGCAGAAGACCAAGCGAAAGATCTCTTGGACAATGTAGAAGGTCGTGTAAAAGCAGCAAAAGCTAACGCTATCGATGAACTCCGCGCTCGCGCTTCGCTATCTTTGTACGAGCTAGAAGTAGAAGATCTTGTTCATGAGATTGCAGCAACAAAATCTGCATTAGCGGCGCAGTGGAAGGGCACTACAAACTTTTCAGTAACTGGAACGCTTACAAATATTCCTTCAATTTCTGAGTTAGATGAAGTTTTGAAAAGATTGAAGGAAAACCCGAAAATCCAACGCTACATACTACAGCAACAAGAAATTGAATCTGAAATTGATTTGGCAGTAGTAGAGGAGTCACCCGCTTGGGAAGTGTCGACAGGCATTAGACGAAACGAAGTAATTGACGACTTTGCATTTGTAGCTGGGATATCAATACCTATTGGAGGCGAAGGTCGTAATAAAGGATTAATCACGTCTTTGCGTGCAAAGCAGAGCCAAAGTGCTGCTGAATCTGATGCCTTACTTCAAAGTATTTCCACTGATGCTCTGTTGTTGACTCACAAATTAAAGCACAGCCTCCATGTAATCCAAAAATTATCAAACAGTTCCATTCCGATGTTAGAGCAAGCAAATGAGCAAGCTAGTCGAGCATACAACATCGGAAGTTACTCATATACGGACCTCTTTGCGGTCCAGAAAGAACTGTTAAATGCGCAGAAGAGCCTAATCGATGCCTATACCAACATTCAACTATTTAACATTGAATTAGAGAGATTAACGGGTACTTCGGTATCCAAGAATGAGAGAGCACTATGAAACTTCGCAAATTATTTACCTTAATAGCATTTGCCCATATTGGCATTAGCTTATCCGCAATCAGTAACCTAGCTGTTGCTGAGTCAGCTAAAGAAATTACTCAAGAAGAAGTAGAGAAAGGCCCTAATAATGGTCGAGTATTGAGACAGGGTGACCTTGCTATCGAGCTGGCGATTTATGAAACCGACACCCCTCCCGAATTTCGTGTATACGCTAGTTATGCAGGACAGCGAATATCAGCTGAAGACATTGAAGTGAACGTAAAACTCACGCGTTTGGGAGATGGCATCGATGACATAGATTTTTATGTTGAGGGCAATTATCTGCGCGGTGACATGGTTATCTATGAACCTCACTCTTTTTTAGTTTCACTTACTGCCAATTACCAAGGCAAAACATACGAATGGTCTTACGATAACTATGAAGGAAGGACAAAAATAGATGATTCACTAGCAAAGGCTATGGACATTAAAACCGATTTCGTATCGAGTAAAAAACTTAACGCGCGGTTGAAAGTATATGGCCAGTTAGTTTTACCCCCCAATGCAGTGAGGAATATATCTGCGCGTTATCCAGGCGAAATAACTTCTGTTGATGTCATTTTAGGTCAAGCAGTAAAGAAAGGGCAGACTCTTTTCACTATCCAATCAAGCGAAAGCTTGCAAAGTTATCAAGTTAAATCGCCGATTGATGGCCTAATTACATTTCAGGATATTGGGGTAGGCGAACAATCGGGAGACAAGAAACTAGTCGCTATTACTGATACCTCGCAATTAATAGCAGAGCTGAACGTATATCCAGAAGACCAAAACAAGAAATTGTTAGATGCTCCCGTCGATATACAAGTTCCGGGTCACGATAAGACGATAAGCACTAAAATTTTTGACAGCCTTTATGCCGTTAACGGCTCGCAAGCAAAAGTCTATCGCGCCATTGTCAATAATAATGACGGCTTTTACTCACCAGGACAGTTTATAACTGCCCAAATTCTCTTTGACTCATTCACCGTTGAAAGAGCTGTGAAAGAGGAATCCCTTCAGGCTTTTAGAGATTTCACGGTGGTCTATGGAAAGTTTGGTGATCAATACGAAGTTCGGATGCTTGAGCTCGGCCGAAAAGCAGAGGGATGGGTTGAAGTACTAAACGGCATTCCCTCTGGAACAGAATATGTCACTCTCAACAGCTACATAATAAAGGCTGATATTGAGAAGTCGGGCGCGTCTCACGACCACTAAGGAACTCCTTGAATGTTAGATGCTATTTTAAAATTTTCAATCGAGAGAAGTAAGCTAATTCTCGTTTTTGTTTTCGCGGTAGCGATGCTTGGCCTTTGGAACTTCCAAAAGCTGCCAATTGATGCTGTACCAGACATTACCAATGTGCAGGTTGTAATAAATACAGAGGCACTTGGGTATACCCCACTGGAGGTAGAGCAACGTATCACGTTTCCTCTTGAAACCGCATTGTCAGGAGTTCCAAACCTGTCTTATACGCGTTCTGTATCTCGCTATGGATTATCACAAGTAGTTGCGATCTTTAATGATGACACTGATATCTATTTTGCTAGGCAATTAGTCAATGAACGGATTAACGCTGCAAAATCTGAACTTCCCTCAGGACTGGAGCCTGAGTTGGGGCCAATTTCTACGGGACTTGGTGAAATATTCATGTTCACGGTTGACGCTAAGGAAGGGGCAACCAATGAAGATGGTCGTCCAATTTCCCCGACAGACTTAAGAACAGTTCATGATTGGGTAATTCGCCCACAATTGATGCAAGTAGAAGGCGTTGTTGAAGTCAACCCAATTGGAGGATTTGAGCGCGAGATCCTTATTGCACTGAACCCCGATAAATTATTGTTATTCGGTTTGACTCAGCAAGATGTCATAAATGCAGTAGGAAAGCATAATTCAAATAAAGGTGCAGGTTTTATTGAGAAAAATGGTGCTCAATGGTTAATTCGACTGCCTGGACAAGTGGAAACGCTTAAACAAATTTCTGAGATTCCTTTGCCTACAGACCTTGGCAAGATTGTTCGAGTAAAAGACGTCGCGGAAGTAAAAGAAGGTAAGGAGCTAAGATCTGGGGCTGCAACACAGAATGGTCGAGAGGTCGTGCTGAGTACAGTCTTTATGTTGATAGGCGAGAACAGCCAAAAGGTCGCGAGAGGTGTTGGTGAACGAATAAAAGAAATTAGCGCGTCACTTCCCGAAGGAATAGTCGTAAACGCTGTCTACGATCGAACAAAACTAGTCAATACAACATTAGATACGGTCGAAATGAACCTTACTGAAGGGGCTATTTTGGTCATTGTTGTTCTGTTCTTACTATTAGGCAACATAAGAGCCGCATTTTTGACAGCTTTAGTTATTCCTTTCGCCATGCTTATGACTGTAACGGGAATGATTCAAACACGAACAACAGCGAATCTGATGAGCTTAGGTGCACTCGATTTTGGATTGTTAGTCGACGGGGCTATCATTATCGTTGAGAATTGTTTGAGGAGACTTTCTCATGCCACTCAAAAAGGCGAGCTTAACGCCAAACAACGTTTATCCTTAGTTTACGATGCGACACGAGAGGTCATTCGACCTGCTTTATTCGGGGTTTTCATAATAACCGCAGTCTACTTACCTATATTTGCGCTATCAGGTGTTGAGGGAAAGATGTTTCACCCAATGGCAATAACGGTAGTAATAGCTCTTGTTAGCGCGATGGTACTTTCAATTACATTTATCCCTGCTGCTATTGCGCTAACTTTCAAAGGCAAGGTAACTGAGAAAGAAAACATCATTATCAATACCTCAGTATCACTTTATAGGCCTGCTCTGAAGGTTATTTTAAAGGCGAGATGGCTGGTCATTATAGTTGCATTTTCATTAGTTGTGCTGGCTTCATTTATGGGGATGCGGCTCGGCAGTGAGTTTGTGCCAAACCTTGATGAGGGCGACATCGCGATGCATGCGCTGAGAATTCCTGGTACTTCACTATCGCAATCTATTGCGATGCAGAAAGTACTTGAAGAGAGAATAAAAGCGTTACCCGAAGTAGAGCGCGTATTTGCAAAAATAGGTACCGCGAATGTAGCTACAGATGCAGTTCCTCCTAGCGTTGCTGATAATTTTATAATTATTAAGCCTAGAAGCGAATGGCCTAACCCTAATAAGACTAAAGAACAGCTAGTTGCTGAATTAGAAGAACTAGTTACACCTGTGCCAGGCAATAGGTATGAATTTCTCCAACCAATACAGATGCGATTTAATGAGTTGCTTGCTGGAGTTAGAGCAGAGCTTGCAATAAAAGTATTTGGTGATGATTTTGATACTTTGGCTGAACTCGGGAAAGAAATCGAAACGGCAATTCAGGATGTTGAAGGTATACGTGATGTGCAGGTAGAGCAAACTAAAGGTCTTCCAGTACTCACTTTTCTACCGCACAGAGAAAAGCTCGCATTATACGGACTTAGCCTTGAAGACTTTCAAACACAAGTAGCTGTGTCTATGGGGGGGCAAGTCGCAGGAAAATTTTACGAAGGCGATAAACGTTTCGATATTGTAGCGCGTCTTCCTGAGGAAAAGCGCCAAGATGTAAATTCGCTGTCTAATTTGCCTATCTCCTTACCAAATGGTGAGCATATACCTCTAAAAGAGCTTGCTGATATGGAAGTTATTTTAGGAGCTAATCAAGTCAACCGCGAAAACGGAAAGCGCAGAGTCGTTGTTACTGCCAACGTGCGTGGTCGAGATTTAGGTAGCTTTGTTCAAGATATACAGGCAGCGATTAAATCTAAAGTTAAATTACCTGCCAGTTACTGGATTGAATATGGTGGTACTTATCAAAAGCTACAGTCTGCGTCTGAGCGTTTAAGCATTGTGGTGCCAGTCACACTTGTTCTTATTGTTTTACTTTTATTCTTAGCACTAGGTTCGATAAAAGACTCGCTCATTATTTTTTCAGGGGTTCCATTAGCACTTACAGGGGGGATCTTTGCTCTGTACCTTCGAGGCATCCCTTTTTCAATATCTGCGGCAGTCGGCTTTATAGCGTTATCTGGTATAGCAATTCTGAACGGATTAGTGCTTGTTTCGTTTATTCGAGATTTAATTTCGAGGAACCAATTGCTCGAAAGTGCAATTATCGAAGGAGCAGTAACGAGATTAAGACCTGTTATCACTACAGCTCTCGTAGCTTCGCTAGGTTTTATTCCAATGGCATTAAACACAGGAATCGGCTCTGAAGTTCAAAGACCATTGGCAACCGTTGTAATAGGAGGTGTAATTTCTTCAACAATCTTAACGCTTTTCGTCTTACCCGCACTATTTCGAATTTTACATTCGAACGACAAGTCTGAAGAGCACATTTCTGGGAATTCATTAATGAAAAGCGAAGGGTAAATAAATGTTAGGTAAATTAAAGCTAACGCATTTGGTGTACCTTCTTCTATCTCTGTGTGCAATGGCTTCGTTTGAAGCCTTTGCACACGGTGTAGACGACAGTACACGTAACTTCTTAGAAAACAACACTGGTATCCAGATAATTCCTTTTCTGTATATCGGAGCTAAACATATGGTTACGGGTTATGACCATTTGCTGTTTCTAGTGGGAGTGCTGTTTTTTCTGAGAAATAGTAAAGACGTCTTGCTCTACGTAAGTATGTTCACGATAGGTCACAGTTTAACTCTAATGACTGGAGTCCTAGCTAATATCCAGGTTAATGCATACCTGATTGATGCAATTATCGGTTTATCAGTGGTTTATAAAGGGTTTGATAACCTCGGAGGATTCACCCACTTCTTTGGTAAACAACCCGACCCTAAGAAAGCTGTACTTATTTTTGGCTTGTTTCATGGCTTCGGATTAGCAACAAAGATCCAAGAGTTTCACTTACCTGAAGATGGGCTAGCGCTAAATCTGCTCTCCTTTAATATTGGAGTAGAAATTGGTCAGTTTATGGCTCTTATTTTTATTCTTCTGTTAATTAATTTTTGGCGTCAATTCGAGAGTTTCGACCGTTTTTCTGCGGCAACGAACACAGCCTTGATGAGTGGTGGTTTTATGTTAGTTGGCATGCAACTAACAGGGTATTTTGTTAGCTAAATCTTATGAGAAATATATTTATGGAATCTAATCAAACAAATCGAGCACTGATAAAAGCGACTGTAATTGCATTGTCAGTAGCAGTAGTGACTCTAGTGTTATTTATTTTACCTGCTGAGTATGACATTGACCCTACTGGTGTCGGAAAGAAGCTCGGTCTAACAGTATTTAATCAGGACGGAGAATCTCCATCTGCTAAGACAAGTACAGACGGTGACCAAGATACAGTGGTCGTTACTGTTCCAGCAGGTAAAGGTATCGAGTATAAGCTCAGCATGATGGAGAGCCAGCAGGTCACTTATGAATGGCAAACAAGTAATGGCGAGCTATATGTCGATCTTCATGGTGAACCAGATGGTGATAATACTGGCTATTTTAAGTCATACACTGTCGCTACTGTTGAAAGTATGAAAGGGAGTTTTGTTGTTCCTTTTAACGGGTCACATGGCTGGTATTGGAAAAACAACACAGACAAAGATATTGATGTTCAACTAATTTTCAGCGGTGAATACATCGTTGAAGGTTTAAAGTAAAAATGAGGAATCACAGAATGAAACACATAAAAGTATTAACAATTGCATCTGCGCTTTTAGCTTCTTCTAATGCTTTCGCACATGGAGGAGCGCATGGCGAGGTAAGTGTTATGGAGGTCATCCAAGCTGCCCAGACAACGGCTAAAACACTTACTTTTAAAAACAATGGAATGTCTGTAGGGAAGCTGGACACTTCATGGAATAAGGTCGCACAGGGAGATTTCGAATTAGTTGAAGCGACAGAGAGAGAATATATAGTTAAAGCGATAAACTCTGAGAACGGTGAAACTCTTTTCTTTAGCATTAGCAAAAAAGGGAAAGTCCTCAATGTTGAAAAGGCAACCTCATTTGACAAAGGTCATGGCCATTCTCATTAACTTCGATTAATGAGAATTTAAGTTTCGAACAAGAGATTTTCAGAATCATAAAGTCAGCCCCAACCGTGCTTTTGGTTCTGAAACGCTTGCTTAGCCATACCCTCAATCTTCTTGGACAAAGAAGTAAAAAGCAATCTCTTGTTCGCTTTTTTTGTATCTAAGGATAGGTATTAAAGAAGGTGTAGATTTACGAGTAAAATTAAACTATTTGAATAGTTGGTAAGCATTACTTTAAAAAGTTAAATCAGACTGATACGCAAGCTGTTAGAGTAACGTAACGCTTGATATCAATCGACTAGATTATATTAGACAAATTTTCGTTTGAACTTTTTGCTTCTTATACGCTAATGGAAATACGTACACGCCTTCAAATAAAAGATATTGAAAAATCTATTATTAGATAATAGTAACGTTAATCTACATTAACGTGATCTATCCTTTAGTAGCGATTATCGAAAGCTACAGGAGCTACTTGCTAGTTAACAACTATTCGAGACGCTATTGCAGTGAAGCAGATTGATTTATCGCCACTTTTACGTAGTCAAAGGGAATAACAAAACGGTCTTTTTCTGAAGAACTACGTTCCAACAGTTTTCCTGAATAAAACGTTTATCTGCTTTATTCTTCTGCTAGCATGGAGCAACAAGTTTGTTGTATTAGCTAGATTGCACAGACATTAAATGTCAGATCGAGAAAGCGTATTGGTTTCAGGTAACGTGCCAATGCACTTAATGACTTTCGTAGGTCTACTTTAGTTAACGAGTAGTGCACCTTGAAGTTGAATTCGCGTTCAAAAAAAGTCAGACAAATCAATTTCTTCAAAAGGGTTTTCATGAACTCGGCGAGCAACAAACAAACCCTGAACCCGCATTTGCGGATATAGTCTTTTTATCGCGATTTCAGCACCTTTGTAATGACTGCCTGTCGTTAGCACGTCATCTATAAGAAGGATAGCCTCTGTACCTGAAGGTATTGTTTCCTGATGGACTTGATAGGTATCAGCCCTATCTTCAGGATAAAGTCGACTATCAACAGACTCATGATCAGGTTCAGTATTTGAGACTTGCGTGATACATTCTGCGATTGGCAGGCGACAATTCAATTTTGCAGCAGCATTATCTAATGTCTGTCTCATCCTCGGATCATAATCAGGATCACCAACGATCTTTGAGGGTGGAATAGGGACAAATAAAGACCTTTGAAGCCTGGAAGTATCGATTACACTGCCAACAAGTCACCTACATGCTCAATTGCCCGTAACTTATAAGGCCACTGATTAGTGCCTTGTACGGACATTTTCTTTTTCAAGTTTTTAATAAGCTGATTGGTCTCACTAAAAGACCAATCTTTATAGGCGGTATATTCGCCAAAGTACCAACACTCATCATTATCGGTTAGATGATAGTGATCCCGAAGACTCAATTCATCTACTTTTTGAAGTCGGAAAGTCAAGGCTGTAAATGCTCCTTGATGTCATCATACTCTCTCACTCTGATAGCACCTTTCTTTTCGAATGTGCTTGGCCAAGTAATGTTAGGGTTTTGAAAACAACTTTCTAAGATAAATAGCTTTCGTCCTTGCTCCAAGGCTGCTCTTGCTTGAACTAAAGTACCAGAAGTTTCACTTGCTTCAATTATGACAGTCGCTTCAGTAATTGCCGACATCAACTTATTCCTTTCAGGAAAGAAAAGCTTGTTATACATCGGTGTCTGCTTTGAGTAACGAACAAAAGGTACCTGGCTGATCACAAGAAAGTTTTTGCTCAAAAACTCCTGAAGCTTCTTATTTTCTTTTGGGTAGTTTTCAGATAACGGTGTGCCAATCACTGCCATTGTTCTCCCGCCAGCTTGTAGCGCAGTTTTGTGCGCGGCAGTATCGATTCCTTTGGCTAGCCCTGAAGTAATCGTGTATCCATCTTTAACGAGTAACTTGACTAGCTTTCGAGTACGCTTGATTCCATCATCCGATGGCTCACGTGTGCCAACAATTGCTATTGATGGAGAACTCGCAAGATCCCAAAATCCTTGATAGTACATCAATTCAATAGGATATCTGGCATCTCTTAATTTCGGCATATATTCAGCGGTACCATGAATACGAATACCGAAATCCTCAACCCCAGCCTTGTGAATAAGACCTAAAGCTTCCTTTTTGTAGCTCTCAATTTCATCGGGTTCAACAAAGTCAGATGGTAGAGAGCTAGGTGAACTCTTAAATTTTTCTGCAATACGTTTGAATGTCGCACCTTGTTCTGCCCATAAAGCTTCATAGGCACCCATTTCAGTCGCTGGACTTATAGGTTCAAATTCACTTTGGTTTGAAAGGTTAAGCTGCATTTAATTTATTTCTCACAAACTGTATTTTTAACCAGTCTATCATCGAATTTAAATTGCCGAAACGGTGAATAGATGAATGTCATAACGCGTGCTGCACTACAAGTCAGAATGCAGTAAGTCAAGAATACGCATTATCATTTGACATTTTTTTTTGATTTTCATCTAACCCACACTATGTATTAAGTAAACTGAAAGTAATCACAAGTTATCTTTATTATTTCGCGTACCTTGAAGTTGTGCTTTGTCTTTTTCGTTTCTGATAAATTAGTATTTTACTTCGAATACTAAATTCTGTTTTATAGGCTTAGCATTCAAATTCTGGATACAATATTAACTCGACCAGTTTCCCGGTTAGCAACTGTTGCTGTTGCTCTAACCACGTCGGTTCAATCTTATATACTGACATTCTCTTACCTTTGCTTTTTAATACGCGTCGTATATGACTTCTCCTTAGTTTTACACTTTCCTGTCGCTTGTCTGTAAGCATCGTTTGCAAAATGTCATTACTTTGTAGGTAAAAGTAATTAGGAGATATTAGCCTCATTTGCTTAAGTCGTGATGGAAATGCAGTCAAACCCTTTAATTCGGAACTATGACCTTCACGGTTAGGTAAGTGTCGCCACTCAATACGCGTAGTGACAGCCAAACAATCGATTGCTGTTTTGACTTCTGAATAATCCTTACTTTCTTTCAGCAGTTTTTCGTATACGATGCAATGGCTGGATTTCTGCCTTTTGCCAAGATAAGTGGTTTCTACAACTCGTTGACCATCAAACGGTATACACTCAGATACGATACGTTTCGCGTTATTTCTGAACGCTTGTACAAACGCTGATGAAACACCAGGTAATAAAATGCCGAAGTCGATTCTTGTCACTTTGGCCTTGCTGAACAATTGCATATACCGGTATTCACCACCAATCCGTTTTTGAACATGAATTAGCGCCTGCTTTATTTCATCCCGTGTTAGCTTATTTGGATTAAACGATAATCGTAGAGAATGCTTACCGGACTTATTTTCGCTGCTTTCTAAATATAAGAACAAGGACTTATAATTATCACCGTAAAAGCGAAGCTCGAATCCGTGTGAGTAACGCGGCTTGCCGTTACCTAAGGTAGGGCCTTTGTTTAACTCATATGTTGAAACGGTAAGAACTTTAAAGGCAGCTGGCTTTGCAGCTGTTCCTGCTTTGTAAATACGTGGTTTACCATCTTTACCAATAGGTTTTAGTACGTTATCAACATCAACCTTTGAACACCTAACCGTGAGAGTAATCCCATCACAATCGAGAGTCAGATATCGTTGTGGTTCACTACTATATTTTCGCAGTAACTTTGCTTGGTACTGGCATAAAGCCATGTCTTGCAACAATGCTGTAGCGCAATCAATTCCCATAAAACTAGGAACAGAATTTTCCAAATCAAGCAATGCCAACAACTGCGAATTGTATTTGTCGTTAATAAGTTCATAGCGAGACTTAGCAAAAGTGCTACGAATCCATGACTGTGTATTTTTGCGATCTGCCATAAAAACACTCTTTTAATACGTAGAAGTGTCTGCCTATACCGTATATTAGTAGTGTGTATTATTAGATAGTTACAGTGGTATTACAGACATTAACAACTAAAAATGAAGGTGTTGAGTGTGCATTTTGTTGAACTAAAAATGCACCTCAAACAACTACTAAGGCTTATATCATTGGGCACCAGCTTCAGTGATATAAGGATTCACTTCCCACAAAGGTTTCTGTCTGCAACTTGTAGCCTTTCTAACCACTAATGCAGACTCTAAAACCATAATGGCTCGGTTCACTTCATCGGTGTTTGTGTTTAGCCCGCTCCAATTCTTTTGCGCTATGTCACGAGCCGAGAACTTGGACGGGAGTCGATCTATTCGTTTTAAAATCAGTATCGCATTAGCAGTATCAACATTTGTTCTAACATCAAAAACGTGGCGAGCATGAGATTCCAAGAATTTTGCAATTCTGACGGCTTTTTTAGCTGAGGTTTCGGAAACGCTTTTTATAGGGCCGACAACTTGTTTCGCATCGTCAAAACTTTCAACCACTTCAAAAAGCAGTGCAAGTTTAGGCACTAGCGTTCTATATTTTAATAGGTAGTTTTGATACACATTATGTACGTCTTTGTTACTCTTGAAGGAAGTAATCTCGCGGTACCACTGTTTATAAACACCCAATGCTCGCTCTGACAAGCAAACGCTGCGTTCTTTCAAGCCAAGATTTGGCTGGAAACCGAAATCACATCGATTAATTGAACTAAAGAGACTCTGTACTTTCGAAATTAATGATACTTCCACTTCTCCGGAAGCAGATGAAACGTTGTCAGTAGTTTTCGGATGAAGAAGAATGTTAAAGCGCTGCCACAGTCCATCATTTTCCTCACTTCCCTTTAAGGTATTTCGAATATGCGGATAAATAACAGATGGTTGGGTGGTTGCAAAAATCGACAAGAGCATGTTACTGGCATACGTAGTGCCCGTGTTTAGCCTATCGATATCATGCTGACCAAACCCCGAATTACACTCCAGTAGGAATGAACGATATTCAAACCCTTTAGAGCCTCGAAGCTGATAAATAAATAGTTTTAGCTCCTCAAGGTCCATCAAAATGCCATTATGATTTTCGCCTAGCATGTGTTGCAGGGCGGCATACGTTGCCTTGTTGGTTGTATAACGTACTAACGTCGGCTTTTGAGGCTGTCTTGAGTTTTCGCTTACTTCAGATGCTAGTAATTCCTCCATCTTTCTTTTTTCTATAGGGTCTAAGGTTTTATCGATAGCGGTAATGCGCTGTCTGATATGCTTTGAAACAGTCTTCTCACGTTCTTTTCTTATTTTTTTCAGCGCTTCATACCGTTCTATAGCATCTTCGTAGTCTGACAGGGCCTTATCATTCAGTGGGCAAAAAAACTCCCTCATTCGCAAATGCACAGGTGACTTTCCTGCTCCCGAGTCTCCTATTGATATAGCCCAAAAATTTGGCGCTATAACTAAATCACTATTTTTCTCAGGTTTTACGTGAATTTTATGACCTATGACAGAACCAATCATTGTCAAAAGCGGAGCAAAAGCAAATTCAGGAGGGCAACAATAGGCTTTGCTAAAGCTTCTTACAGTTTCTTGCATTAATGCAGGGAGAGAATCAATTGGTAAAGATTCTCTGGTCCCCTCATCCGCGTTTAATTTAGATGGTGACACCCATACTTTTAGCTCATTCTTAAGAACGAACTCTACTGGCGTAAGCGGCTGATATTTAAACCAAAGCATTTGCGCAAAAGCGTTTTGCTTCCAGTTCTTTGAGCCTGGAAGTCGAATGGGAAAATAGGATATGACTTTTGCGCTAATGCAACCTTCTTTTTCTGCTTTTATGGCATCAGCTAACTTCACATGCTGTTCTTCGTCTTCTAGACAGACGAACCATGTTACACTGTACTTTTTTTCTCCTATTTTTGTAATGACTGAGGCATGAGAGACACTTTTAAGAAATTTTTCTTCTTCCACATTAACAATCTCAAACATACCTTGAATGCCCTTTAATTCCCTATTTTTGGGCCACACGTCATTTCTGATAAGGACATTTTTGCGTTCGTTATTTTTAACTCTTAGCCAGTTTTTTCCTTCAGCTACGCTCTTGAATGTTTTTCTTGATGAATTTTCCCCATTAAATACACCATATATTAAGTCTTCATACACCATTCCAGTTATTTCAATCAGCTCGTCAACATCCTTAATACGATTGAACTGTAGTTTTCTTAATGTAGAAATACATGTTTTTATTTTCATTGGCTATACTCCAAAAAATTACTTTGATGACCATTCGATGTGTTAAATCAAAACCTATTTTCCGGATGTGTAGCAGTGTTGTCCTCAGTGAAAAAAGCATATTAAACAGCCCACAAAAAAAAGAAAAAAATCACTCAATATCAACAACTTAAAAACAATAGGTCGTGCTTTTTTTCTATTTTCTTCTGACACGTTTAAAAGTGTGCCAGTCAATTTTTATGCTAGGGAAAATTTATCTATTTAAGCTATTGTTCTTATTGACAAAAAAAACTGATAGGCTGAAAAAGCTAAAATAAAAAACTTTCCAATAGTTCGGAGTTAAATGATTATGAAATTAGGTACGGAAGAAAACCGAATCAGACTGGTGCCAGACAACACTAAACGTGAGGCGTTAGAACAAGCGACAGGGCTAGGTCGTAGTGGCGATGTAAATATTGAATTAAGTAGAATGAAATCCCCGCAGAAAGCTTTCGACCTTTACTTAAAAAATTTAGTCAGAAATCCGAGACTTGATGCTGACGATATTCGGCTCGGCTTTTTACTGTTTGATTTACTTGAGCACAACTTAGGAAGCCAAAGCTTTCTTCTCATACCAATGTCTGACTTCCATATGTCACAAATTGGAGAAAATGGGGTGCTCTACTTTCACGGCACTCGCAACTGTGAGTTTGGATATGACTTTTTGGAAAAGCAAAGTCTGTTAGACATTGCTAATAAATGTCGGCTGGACTTGGATACATCACATCTTATTAGTTTGCTCAATAGACTACACAGTTTCTTTTACATAACTTGTACAGAGTTATGTGAAGAAAACCTCGCTGTAAATAGGATAGGCTTCAAGTACACGAAGGAAGAAGTTTTGTTATCTAAAGATGCCAAAATTGTTCACATCCGTCTCAATGAGCGGTTCAACAAAATAGATCTCACTAAGCGCTGGGGGAAATCAACAAAATAACTATTTTTTACTGGGACAAAACAGCCATATAAATCACTAATATCGCCTGATATTATCTTTTTCGCTTTCTAAGCACTTCCATTCAAATTCAATACTTTTAACTACAACTTCGGAGCATTTTATGAATGCAGCTTGCCCCTATGCGCTGTATTTAGGTCGACTTGCGCCTAATAGTCAGCGCTCTATTGCTTCACAACTAAATAGCATCGCAGACATGATGGGTTGGACTGATGAAGAGCGAGAAGATAAATATCATCATATCGACTTTCAACAAGCTACCTATATCAAAACGAAACTTATCACTCAGGGTTGGTCAGCTAGATCTATCAACAGAGCAATGATAGCAATCAGAAGTATCGTAAAAATAGCTGTACTGTCTGGGCTCGTACCAGAAATGCAGTCAATTCAACTTCGGGCTATCAGCAAAGTGAATCATGGCAAACATGATGGAAAGCCTCTCTCAACTGAGCAGGTCAATAAGCTGCTGATAAAGTTACAACGCGATAAATCTGTTCTTGGCATTCGAAACTACGCGTTAATCTCAACACTTTTAGGCACAGGGTTACGACGAAGTGAACTAGTAGCACTCTTGGTAGAAGACTTTATCGAAGGTACTGCTCTGATCGTCAGAAAAGGAAAAGGTAACAAGAGCCGAACTGTTCATCTGCCAGCATGGACGCAACTTGCGCTGAATCAATGGCTAACACTTCGAAGTAAAAGCAACGGCCACTTGTTTGTTCGTGTTGCAAAAGGTGGAAATATTAAACACAACACCGCGTTGTCATCGTGCTCTATCTATTCACTCACTAAAAAGTCGCTAGCATCAATTGGCATAGAAGGAGTCTCGCCGCATGACCTTCGACGAACGTTTATCACACGATTACTTGAACAAAATGTAGATATAAACACTGTGCGCCAAATGGCAGGGCATGAGGATATCAGTACAACCATCATGTACGACAAGCGAGATGAAAAAGTGATGAAAGAAGCTGCATCTCTACTTTCCTATCAATAATGGGGCGCTAGCATGTCTTATAAAGTACTCAATAAGTCGAGTGAGCTTAATTACCTTGCATGTGAATGGGGCAAGCGATTGCTCAACTATCTGCCTTTAGTCGATACCGATATACTCGGTAAAAGTCTTGCCAGTAACTTACGTGGTAGCAAGGTATCTACCCAATCGTTTTTCATAGGTAGAAGCAAAAACGTCAATTACAAAGCTTGCCTCACTATTACTGATACTCAGCCTCAGGTAACGAAAACCTTTTTAGCAAATTGTCGCTATATCAGAACCGTGATGGACTTGCCTAAGCAAACCGAGTTACTGATTCAGTTCGCCTTGCTCTCGCAGGTTAACAAGTGGATTAGAGCGCTTTCTTCTGAGGTGCACATGCAAACGAGTCACCTTTCGTTAAACGAAATCCTCAAAGACATTTCAGGCATCAGTGACGAACTATTTTCTCACGCAACTGCACAGCTCAATCATTATGGTTTTCTGCCTGATACAGACTTTTTGTCCTTCGAGTATGGTGCAATGCCAAAAGCACTTGTTCGAACGTTGTTAAGTGAAACAATCACCTCAAGGGAAACACTTATAGCACCGTTGCTGCATCCTTCGCCCGATGCAAACTTCACATTGGATGACTTTCCTCACGTGAATACTGCGCTTTTGTCGCAATATCTCACTGCTGCTAGTAAGTCTAGACAGTCTGGAGCAAGTATTTTGCTCTATGGAGCTTCAGGAACAGGTAAAACAGAGTTATCGAGGACACTTGCCAAATACTGCGATAGAACACTTTACGAAATTCGCTCTACTGCACTTGCTAGCAATTTCTCTGAAGATGAGTTCAATAGCCGCTTTCCAAACAAAGAAAGGCTACGTTATTTAGCGTTACTTCAATCATTGCTGACGCGTAAGGCGGACGCTATGTTGCTGGTAGATGAATGCGAGAGTTTATTCGATTGTGCTGACAGCCAATACAGTAAAGAACATCTACAGCGATTCATTGAGCAAAACGAAATTCCCTGCATTTGGATTACAAACCATATCCAATATCTTGAGCCAAGCTTTATAAGGCGATTCAAGCTCGTATTAGACGTTCCTACGTTAAGACCAGAAGAAATCGAACAGATAACGCGGCCTTACTATCACGGCTTGAGTGTTTCTCCGTCAGCACGAAAAATGATTAGTCAAACAGAGAACATTACGCCAGCAATTGTTGCTAACGCAACACATGTCGCTCACGCTGTAAACGCTAAACGTGCTCGCGCAGAAGCTGTAATCGGTCAAGTTGTCGAAGCGTCACTAAGAGCAACGGAGCAATGGCAAAATAAACTTGAGTACAAAAGTGAGCTACCTTTCGATACGAGCTACTTAAATATTAAGCAGTCAAAGGAGTATCTCAACGAGATAGCGTTTGCACTTAAGCAAAACCAACCAGCGAGGACATTAATCTCAGGTCCTCCAGGAACAGGCAAAACTGCTTTCGCGCACTATTTGACAGAGCTACATGGTAGGAAACTGCTGCGTGTTAAATGCTCTGATATTTTAAGTAAATGGGTGGGTGAAAGTGAGCAAAAGGTGGCTGAGCTATTTCAGCGCGCTCATGATGAGGAGCAAGTCATATTGCTTGATGAAGTGGATAGCTTACTAAGCTCACGTGAAGCGCTCACTGCTCATCACGAACATCAGCTGGTTAATGAGTTCTTAACGCAAATAGAGTGTTTCACACAGCCCTTATTCGCTGCTACTAACTTTTCCGACAAGCTTGATAAAGCCGTGTTACGTCGGTTCGATTTCAAACTAGACTGCCAATACCTTACGTCTACTCAAGTAGTAGAGTTGTACAAAAAACTCACTAAAGTTAGAACGCTCAAGGAAGCTGAGACACAAAAGCTATCTTCACTGCGCAACCTTACACCCGGTGATTTCGCTCTATTGGCTCGTCGAAAGAAGTTTCAACCCAAAATTCAAATTCGTGACTTTGCCATCACCCTGTTGGCAGACGAAAACCTGCGTAAGCAGAAACACACACCAATGGGCTTTATTCGCCCTTAACATTTAAAGGTAAACATTATGACTACATCTGTATTGAGTTCGCTCAAGGTTATCGCTCGTCCTGAAATCAAGCAAAAGCCACCGGTATTGAACAAGCGTATGAAGCTAATCAACCGACTTGAACAGCAAAAAAAGCTCGCCACTTGTATGCTTGAAGGCACACCATTCGTGGCATACAAAGAAAAAACAGTCAAAGATCCAGAAACAGGAGAGCGGATTAAAAAACGTTGGCAGGCTACTGTTCGTCCTTGGTACTACGACACAGATAACCACTATTTCCTGGAAGTAAAAGTGGGCATAAGAGCAATCGAGTTACAAAAGGGGAAACCAGCCATAGATGTTGGCGCTAAAGAAAAGCTTCCCGAGGTCATCGACCTCTTGATAAGCGCGGTAGAAAAAGGAGAGCTTGATGAGTTCTTAATATCGCCGCCAAAGACTGTCGCAAAGGGGAAGACTCCGACCAACGCAAAGTTAGCAAAATCGTAGTTAGCCCCCTGCTCTACTCATCAGTTATCGTCCTTAGCGCTTGATTGCGCGAACAACGATAGCGAACCAAGAATCGAGTGCTGTCTATTTTATAAAAGTAAGTCGCACTAGCGTTTCAGAAGCATAACGAATAACGCTACTGAAAGCGACGTAGAAGACATTGCAAATTGCTAGTCAGCTGCTCTTTACTTAGTTGCTTGAAAGCGTCGTACAGACGCGCTAGGCAGCACTCACATTCATAGATTTCAATTAGAAGAGTTTTTATTATGCATATTCATTATGAGGGACTCGCTTTGCCTGTCTCAAAGCGATTTGCACAAGCACTCGTCGATTTACTTGTGCAGCATAGCGTGTCACAAACAAGCGTGACAATTAACTTCAGAGACCTTAATTACTCAGCTGAAAATGGTGGTTTTCATCCTGTAGAGATTCGTTTGGAGAAACGCAATAACGCATTGCACTTTTGCTACGTCACCGACTTCGCCTATCTAGGAAGCGGCCCCTATGCAGAGCTAGCAAAAGACCTCGACTTTGATTTCGATGCAGGTGTTTTTCAAAACTTGTTTGGTGTATTTCCTATTGAGCAGGCAACCGATATGTACCAAATATGGGAAGGTAACTTCTTACATTACTGGCTGGAATTAGATGTCTTCTCGATATCGGTATCCGAGTAGCTACAAAACATAAAAGTGTAAACACGTTGGGAAAGCTGACAATCCAAAGGAGGTAATCATGTCGAGACGCTTTTCCAATTACAACTTCACCAACAGGTATGCCGCTTACGTAGTCTTTAAAGGTCGAACGCCGGGAGTTTACAAATCGTGGAAAGAAGCTGAAGCCCTAGTGAATGGCTATTCAGGAAGCCGTTACCAAGGTTTCGCGTCTATCGAAGAAGCAAAACGCGCCTACAGACGCTTTTTGGACGAGGGCAAAATAGTGCTCAAGACAAAACGCAAAACCAAGCAAAAGAAACCTTTAAAGTCGAATATGGAAAACGTTGATCTTCCTCCTTGGGAATTAGATTAGGCTAAGTGGTCGCGAAGATAGGACGGTACAAGATAATTTGTGTCGTCCCTTTTCCTTTCTGTCTCGTCATTTCAAAGACGGTAGGCAGACTGGAAACAATATCGGTCACTTTTGCTGCACCATAAGTTCTTGGGTCAAAATCAGGTTTTGCACGTTTTAGAAAATTACCAACTGGACTAACATTCACCCAACCATCATCATTCTGATATAACTCCCAAGCTTTAAGCATTGCTGGTATTAGCTCTTCTGCACCATTACCAGCGCTACTTTGCTCCTGTTTAGGTTTACCTGATTTAGAAACCTGACCAGCCTCTAGGTTTTCGGTGAATATAAAGTCATCACAGGCGTTGCGAAATGACACTGGCGTTTTTTTCTCACCTACGCCAAACACAAACTTCTCTGATTCTCTCAAACGTGACGCTAGCTTAGTAAAGTCGCTATCACTGGATACTAAAGCAAATGCGTCTATTTTTTCAGAATAGAGTAAATCCATCGCATCAATAATCATCGACGCATCTGTTGCGTTTTTACCCGTTGTATAAGCAAATTGCTGAATCGGCTGTATGGCTAATTCATTAAGAGGCGTCTTCCAGTTCTTCAACGCATCAATAGACCAGTCCCCGTAGGCACGCTTGATGAGAACATGGCCGTGTGCTGATATCTCATCCAAAATGGCAGAAAGTTTCGACAGCTGAGCGTTATCAGCATCAATTAGTACCGCTACTTTTTTATGAACATCCAAGTCTTTCATCAATTTTATCCTTAAAAATACTTATTCTGTGTAACGACATTTAGGAAAGGCAGAACAACCTAGAAAGGTATTGCCTGCATGGGCTCCACGCTTTGCTTGCCGTTCAACAAGATCACTTCCGCACCTAGGGCAAGTGGTCTTTTTTATCTCCTCTACCTTTGGCTCCGTTTGCACATCATGGATAAGTGAAAGCAGCTCGTCTCCGTCAATGAGTACAACGGGCTTATCAGAGGCGAAATCTATAGCTTGCTGGGTGAATTTACCCGAACAAATAATAATAACCTTGTTTGCATTGCTAGCGGTGAGCACGCCAAACATCTCACGTACCACGCTGACACCAACTTTTTGTGCCTTCCATTGTTTGCACTGAACGATGACTCGTTCATCGCCTTTCCTAAGCTCTAGGTCAATTCCACCGTCAGCACCAAACCCACCTTCGGTTACTCGATACCCTTGTCTACGATAGGCTTCTGCCACTAGTTCTTCGAAGTTGCGCCAGTGCAGCTGACGTATAGTTTCAATACTCTTTTGAGCATCTAATTGCTTGGCCTTGCGTCGAGCATTAAAAAATGAAAATGGAGCAATGAGTAATATGAAAATTGCAAAGTAAGGCGCAGGAACTGCGAGCGCCTTAAATACCATATTGATTAGCTGATTATTCGTCTCGATAGAAGGCAGCAAATGGCCCATCAATAAATAGGTAATTGCCGATGTTGTAACTGAAACCCACCATGGCGCTTGGAAAAGAAGGTCAGCAAAAGATGTGTTTTTTCTAGGCATAATCAAACATCCTTGTTAAATATCAAAAATATATTAACTCAGGCAATATCTTGATTGGGTATTAATTTCAATCGTGTAGTATCGTCTAACAATAGACGGTAGGTTTTTGAGAAATAGGAGAGGTAAACATGGACGTGTTTATCGGCATTGATGTCGCTTGTGCGAAAGATAAGTATTTACCGCTGGTGATTTGCACCAGACAAAATGGACAATTATTGCCGTTTCCATTAGCTAATTACCAAATAAAATCACCTAGAGGGTTGGGAAACGCTCTAACACTGCACGAAAAAGTAAATCAAGCATTTGCAAGCGATGTCGCGCGCTACATTGAAACGGTATGCGTCACCTATCAGTTGAATCCTGTTCGTATTGGCATTGACTCACCACTTAGACCAAGAGATAACCGGCTTAAACGCAGGCTCGCGGAACAGGCACTCGATAAGGCAGGCATCAGTTGTTACACAACGCCATCGAGAGACGATTTCGAAGCCATTAAGGCAAAGGGTATTGATCATCTGCAAGCAGATAAGCCAATACAAAACCTGCCACATGCTCATCAAATATTTATGCTATTAGGTTTTGCACTGAACGAGCGGCTAAGCAAAGTAGCTGAGTGCATAGAAGTCTATCCACACGCGACAGTGAAACAATTAGGCGTTGCTGATATCCATAAAAGCAAAGGGAATCAGGCCGAGTTACAATTATCTGCCATGTCGCAATATACGGGTTGGCCGATAACTAACGAAGACTGGGAACAAGCAGCCAACATGTGTCTTGGTCCGATGCACGATAGAGTGGACGCCTATAGTGCCGCATGGGTAGCCAGCTTACCCGAAATGGAGCGTACCTGTTTTGGTGACCCAGAGAAAGGCGATGCTATCTGGATACCAAAAGTTAAGCCTATAAACGGTATATCTGCAAAGCCACCGACAAAGCCCATTCCCATAACCAAGACAAAACAGGTTGTCTCCAATGCAGAAAATAAGCGTTCTTGTCCTGCCTGTCATCAGCATGAATTTAAACGATGGCCGTTTGGATGGGACGCGCATGCTACTCACAAGTGCACTGGACTTAAAGCGGTCGAGCCTGAGGCAAGAAAAAAGGAGTTTAAGCGGAGGTTTATAAACAGTTCAAAGAGTCAAAACTAAAAGATAGGGGAAAATTCAGCTGACAGGGAACTACATGAAATTTAGATTTGCGCTCGTTCCCCCATAAAACTCCAATAATTTTTTATAAAAGCCGAGATAAGCAGCTACCTAGTGCAGCCCCTAGTATTGGTGGAACTGCATTACCTACCTGAGTATATTGAGGAACCTCAAATTTTCTCATGTTCCCACCAGTAGTAACTTTTAAACGAAATACAAATTGGTCGGGAAAAGACTGAATTCGAGCCATTTCTCTAACTGTCAGTACTCGAAGCTCGTGATCATCATAGTGACAAGCATCATCCGGAATGGATAAAGCAGCAGGTGCAGGTGAGTTAGCAATTAAGGCTTTTTGAGTTTGTTTCTTCGTAGGATGAGCTTTCAAGTAATTTTCAAGTTCTGCTTTAGAGCCAAAGCGATATGGCATTGGCTCGTTTGCAAAGATAGCTTAAAACCTCGACTTTGACTTTCAGGCGGGTGTGTTCAAAAACCTATTTGTTTTTTATATCGAAAAAGCAAAGGACATATACCGGATATGGGAAGGCAATTTTCTACAATCTGGGCAGAAGCTGTCAGTTTTTAAAGTAATTAAAAGCCAGAACTAGTACAGAGGAAGAGACGCACATCTAACAATTTAAACGATAACTTATAACATTCACGCCATTTTTCATGCGCCCTGTTCAAAACTTCCAAAATACAGTTGCACATATTAAGTACATTGCTATGACCGAAATAATTATATCCCTTAGATTTCTAATATCTTTGATACTATCCTTCTCCGTTTCAGTTACTGAAGTCATTGCAGCTTCAATTTTCTCTGAAATAATGCTCTTTGCGAAATTGTTATTAATATCGGCTGTACGACTTTTATATAGTTGCAGCTTCGTCTGGGTATTTTCCGCTATACGTTTTATAAACTTCTTCTTACTTATTAAGGATCTGAAAACTAACAAAAGAGCTAATGAGGCACTAAAAATTAATGCCAGACTGACACTTTTTTCGGCACCTCGCAGAGCTGAAGCGAGTATTACAGCCCCAGGGACAGCTAATGCTTGCATGTAAAAACCTTGAATCTGCTCTTCCACTTTGTTTATAAAATCACCTACATCCTCTTCCAAATCTTTAACAAAGTCTTCAAACGAAAAACTTTTTAAATAAGTTTCATAATTGATGTGAAACTTATTTAAAAGCTCTTCTCCAAACTCTAAAAAATCAACAAAACATAAACCATTATTTTTCACCATATCGATAATAGAAACCCTCATAGTCGAAAGCTTCTCACCTTTATGTGCATCATTCTTATTTAATGACTTTAACAACTTCGATGGGTCAGTAATAGAATCTACAAGACCTTCTATTACTGATGAGCAAATATCAGCAGGATTAAAAGTAACGACTGTAGAAGATTTATTAGATCTATGATCTATGAATACATAGGAAAAACTTCTCTCTTCTCGGTCATTCGAAAAAAAATGATCAGCAGTCATTCGAAAAAATTCGAACCAACCATTAATATTCTTCATAAAATCATCAACTTTCACGAAAGAGTTTCCAGCACTTAAGATTATTACTTCATCCGGGTAAGCTCCTTCATTGTATGATAGTGCTGATTCTAATAAATCATGAAAATCTTCATAAATAAAATCTAGCTCTTCAACAGAGACTGTCCCAACATTACTATTAACATCAAAATGGTAACTTTGATGGTTAATTGGAGAAAAGAGTTGCTTAAATTTTTCTTCCTCCAATTCCTTTGATGTCAAAAAATCTCCGTTTACAAACAACTTTCCCTCACAAAAAAACTGCTTTAAATTTGCAGATATTTTAGTCATCTTGTAACTTCTTAAGTTCTTCTATAATAGCAGGGTCTTTTATTTTCGTTTTTACAGTTAGCTCATTATTGTTGCTATTAAAATCAACATTCCCTTTCCTACCCACTCCTTTAAATAGGGACTTTTTAAGTTTTAACTCACCAACTTCAGTATCCAAAGAAATAAAGACAAGTTTGTCCCTATCACTCTTTGTCACTTTAAATTCTTCATTAACTTTATAGTTATATTCATGTATAAAATCTTCGAATGATGATGAAGATATTTCAATATTTTCTTCTTTTCGAAGCGTAGAATAAATCACAGCGCTCAGCTCATGAACTTTAGTTGCGAAACTTTGCCTTTCATTATAGTCAATTCTTCCAACAACTTTACTTATACATTCTTCACGCTGTGTTCTATCTAATTTTTTATGCTCTAAAAATTTATTTAAAGCATCAATTACGTTAGTAACGCTCTCATTGTTCTTAATCAAATTATCTGCATCAAAAAAATCAACAAAGTAATTAGTTGTGCCGCCACTTCCGTTAATGAATGAAACGTCTATATCTTTTTTTTCTGAAATAGATTCAACGAATTCACCTATGTTAATTATGGCTCCTTGCATTACATCTTCGAAATCAATTATATTTGTGCCTCTCGGAGCTCCATCATCGTTAAAACGAAGTGCTGACTTATCTTTTAACAACACAACTAAAAGATTTTCAACATACGATGTGTTGTCTTCTGTACTATCTTCTCTCTCCTTCTTGTATTTGAGAAAGATCTGAACAACTTTACTCTGAACTCGCGATGTCTTTAGCGCAATACTGTTCTCTGTTTGCATACTTTTGACAAAATCAAAGAAGCTTATTTTGCCTTCACTAATTAAATGATTGTGAAAGCTACTAGCTAGTGATTTTGGCTTAGGTGGAAAAGAAATTTTAGCGTGATTTTTTGAGCGCTTGCGAATTTTTTGCTCAGCTTCCTTCGCAAAGTCAACAACATAGCTATTTGTAACATCCCAAGAGTGTCCGATAGTGCTAACCCATTTTTTTGTTTCGTCATCTTGTTTATAGGGTATGCTTATACCGCCAGAAACTTCTATCTTCATTTTTATAAACTTCCCAGTTTAACAATTTTCTCAAATGAGTTTACCAATGTAATAGTTAAAGACAACTGCTCTATTACGAGCCATTGAGGTGCTCGAATATCATGGAAATTGAATTGGGTAAAATATAGAGATGTTATAAGACAACTATAGGGAATGCATGGTAGATAATATAAGCAACAACAGGAATGCTGCCCATAGGTGGTATAGAGTCATAGCTACTCCGATTTGAGTTCCACTACGACCCACTAATATTACATTACTGAAAATAAAAAAGCCCCGATCATTTATGATCAGGGCTTCATTATAAGTGGTGCCTCGACCCGGGATCGAACCAGGGACACGCGGATTTTCAATCCGCTGCTCTACCAACTGAGCTATCGAGGCACTTAAACTGTGCTATGTAAGCTTTATAAAAAACTTTGCAAAACTTTGCAAGCTTTATCGAAGTGCTTACTAACTTTAAAACTATTGCTCCAAAAGCTTTTCTGGTAAATCTGATTGGAAGTGCTTGCACTTTTCAATCCGCTGCTCTACCAACTGAGCTATCGAGGCACTTAAACTGTGCTATGTAAGCTTTATAAAAAACTTTGCAAAACTTTGCAAGCTTTATCGAAGTGCTTACTAACTTTAAAACTATTGCTCCAAAAGCTTTTCTGGTAAATCTGATTGGAAGTGCTTGCACTTTTCAATCCGCTGCTCTACCAACTGAGCTATCGAGGCTGAAACTTGTTAGCGTTCTAGGCGTTTGCTGCCTGTCCTGCTGTGGGTGCGTATTAAACGGTTTTCGCCTTCACAAGTCAACCGTTTTTCTCGCTTTTTTTGCGCTTTTATTACTGTTTGCACATTGTTTGCTCAAAAAGCGCTTTTTTGCTTATTTTTCAGGCGGAACATAGCCTTCAATTGTAGGCTCAACGTCGTCGAACAAGTACGCCGACATTTTTTCTTCCAAAAATGCACGGGCATTCGGTTCCATCATATTTAGTTTGTGCTCGTTGATTAACATGGTTTGTTTCTTTTGCCACTCGCCCCATGCTTCTTTTGAGATATTGTCAAAAATACGCTTACCCAGCTCGCCTGGGTACAGTTGAAAATCTAAGCCATCGGCTTCTTTTTGAAGCTTACGACAAAATACGGTTCTTGCCATGTTCTTTCCTTTCACTTTCTGCTTAGCTGTTCATATAGGCAGCTACGAATAGCTTAGCCTATTAACTGCTTAATAATTTTGGTAGTCGGCGCTGCTAAACCCACTTCAATAGGCTCACCCAACGAAAACCAACGAAATGCCGTATCGGCTACGCGTTTTGTTGGTGGAGAGTTTACCACGGCCACTACCGGGGTGATATCTAAATGAAAGTGACTGAAGGTATGGCGAAACGTTTCAAGTGTTTTAGTTTCTTCAACATTTACGCCTCGTTTTTTAAACTGCTCAATACCTTCTTCTATTGAAGACACTTCGATAAACCCGTATAAACCGCCCCATAGCCCCGTTGATGGGCGCTGTTCTAAGTACACTTGGCTATTAAACTGCGCTACCATCATAAAGGTCGCTTTCTCTGGCAATGCCTTTTTAGGTTTTTTACCCGGGTAGTCGGTTTGTGCGCCTTGAGCGTAGGCAATGCAGTCGGCTTGAAGCGGGCACTCATCACACTTGGGCTTGCTTCGCGTACAGATTATCGCGCCCAAATCCATCATCACTTGGGTGTAGTTGGCGCAACGTCCACCTTCTGGGTTGGTAGGCGTGTTTTTCTCGGCCACCTCCCAAAGTTGGTTTTCCACTTTTTTCTGCCCCGGCCACCCGCTTATCGCATAGTAACGCGCCAGCACACGCTTCACATTGCCATCTAAAATAGCAAAGCGCATATTGCGAGATAGCGACAATATGGCCCCTGCGGTTGAGCGCCCTATCCCTGGTAAGTCTATGACTTCTTCTAGGCTAAAGGGGAACTCACCGTTGTATTCATCCACCAACCTATTCGCTGCTTTGTGCAAGTTTCTTGCTCGTGCGTAGTAGCCAAGGCCTGTCCAATGGTGAAGCACATCGTCTTGGGATGCTTTCGCTAAGTCATGTACGGTGGGGAATGACGCCATAAAACGTTCAAAGTAAGGAATTACCGTGGTGACCTGGGTTTGCTGGAGCATAATTTCCGACACCCATACCTTGTACGGCGTGACCTCTTGCTGCCAAGGCAGATGCTTTCGCCCGTGTTTGTCAAACCATGCAAGCACTCGTTCTGCAAAGCTGCCTGTGTATTGTTGTTCTGTCATAATCGTCTATGTTTGGTAGTGGATATCGTCTGCCCGTTGTGTAACGACGTACATTTGTTTTGTGCGTACAACCGTTCATAAAAAAGCGCGCTATGGTAGCATGTAACTAGCCATTTTATTGTTAAGGAGCACACGTGTCTGTGCAGCACCCTGTTTTGTTTTTTCCCGGTACACTTTGCGATGAACGTATTTTTTTATCGCTATGGCGACAGTTAAATATAGCGCAACGCCGCTACGTGCCCCTTCAATGGGCGTCGTCACAAGAAGAGATGCTGGCATTAAGCGAAGACCGTATTCTAGATAACGAAAAAGTGCATCTAGTGGGCTACTCCATGGGCGGGTTTATTGCCTCGCTGGTGGCACAGCGCAACCCACATAATATCGCATCGGTAACCCTGATTGGCTATAACCCTGAAGGCTTGTCAAAAGAGGAAATCGCCAAGCGAAAACAGCTTACTTCCATGCTTAAGCAAGGGAATTTCAAACCCGATAACGATGCCTATTTATCCCGTTTTATTCACCCTTCACGCCTTAACGATGACAAGGTTGCTGGTGTTGTAAAATCGATGGCCCAAGATCTAGGTAAAACGACCTTACTTAATCACACCCTTGCGACTACGCCCCGAGAAAGTACCGTTAAAGCGCTGGCTAAGATCAACGCGCCGACAACACTTATTGCTGCTCAACAGGACGCGATTGCACCTGCCGCAGCAATAGCGCAACTTAAAGCGCAACTGCCTAAGGCAAACTTTCAAGTCATAGAAAATGCCGGTCATATGATGGTGTTAGAGCAAACCGATGCGGTAGCGTCTATTATTGCAAAACAAATTGGCGTATAAAAATACAGCATTTTTACCACGATAGCGTTGCATAACCTGCGGGTAAGTGGATAATGCGCCACCAGAAAATTGGGTTAGAAAGGCATTGCAAATGAGGCAATTCAAAAGTCAGGCGGAAGCAGAAGCCGCTGGAGTATACGTAAGCAAAGTGAAAAGCTTCGTGAAACGCGAAGGTAGGCTTACCAAAGCACAAGAGAAAGCGTTGGCAGACTATTGGCCGACAAAAGGCATCGACTATTCAGAGTCTACTCTGTCCTTGCCAGATGTGTTTGGTCGCAGCGCACCTGTAGTGGTTGAAATTGGCTTTGGCATGGGTAAATCGTTGGTTGAAATGGCCGCGAACGCCCCAGAAAAAGACTTTATCGGCATTGAAGTACATAGACCGGGCGTTGGTGCGTGCTTAGCTGATGCAAGCGAACAAGGCGTTGAGAACTTACGTGTGATGGAGCATGACGCGGTTGAAGTACTTAAAAATATGATCCCTGACGGCTCTCTGTCTCGCCTGCAGTTATTTTTCCCCGATCCATGGCACAAAAAGCGCCATCATAAGCGCCGTATTGTACAGCCTGAATTCGTTGAATTAGTACGCACGAAACTCGCTGTAGGCGGTTGTTTCCACATGGCAACAGACTGGGAACAATATGCTGAGCATATGGCCGAGGTAATGAATAATGCTGAAGGCTACACCAATACAGCGACCGATAGTGACTATGTACCTCGCCCAGACTACCGCCCTATCACCAAGTTTGAAACTCGTGGTCAAAAACTTGGCCATGGCGTATGGGATTTGATTTACGAGCGTACTAAATAATGATTCTATCTCCTCAAAGCCAATTACTAGAGCGTAATATTGCGCTATTCGACGAAGGACAATGGGCTTTTATTAACCCGTCTGATGCCTATTTTCTAGACGGCTTAAAATCTCAGGAAGTTACGGTTATTCACCAGTATTTTGATATTTTTGCTGAGTGTGTAAGGGTAATACCTTCAGCGTCCTTCGATAGTAGAGATATTACCAGTAAAGGTTTCGAGGTTTCCCAAAAGGTAGGCAACCACACCCATATATTTACGCCATTTGTGGCGCTAGAAAAGTCACACACTGATGTGATGATTTCTTTACCTAAAGCAAAAACCCATTTTCAGATGCTGTTAAGAATGGCCGCCAGCATGGTTGGTCAAAATGGCCGTATTCACGTTGTTGGTGAAAACAAAGGCGGCATTAAAAGCGCCGCCAAATTAATGCAGCAATATGGCGCAACGCAAAAGGTAGATTCTGCGCGCCATTGCAGCCTGATTACCGTTATTGTTGAAGCGCCTCATCTTGCCTTTGAAGCCGAAGCATGGATTGATACCAATACGTATGCCGTTGAAGGTACGTCTTGGAAAGTGGCTTCTATGCCGGGTGTATTCAGTTATAAAGAACTAGATGCAGGTACGGAGCTTTTATTAGAAAAGCTCTCTACGTCGCTCAGCGGCGACGTACTCGACTTTGCCTGCGGTGCCGGGGTTATAGCGAGCTATATCATGCTTAAATACCCACACTTGAAGCTGCATTTGACCGATGTCAGCGCCCTTGCTATTTACTGTAGCGCACTGACTTTGGCGGAAAACCAGCTGGCAGCGACCTTGTATGCTGCCGATGGACTGCACGGCATGACTAACAAGGTACAGCACATCGTTACCAACCCTCCATTTCACACGGGTATTAAAACTGACTACACGGTGACTAAACGTTTCATTTCAGATGCGAAAGCACGTTTAACCCGTGGGGGTACCATGCAAATGGTCGCCAACCGCTTTTTGCCTTACCCTGGCTTATTATCTGAGCATTTTCAAACGGTATACACCACAGCACAAACGTCTCAATTTTCCGTTTACCAAGCGACTTTGTAATTAAAAAAGCATTAAGCTTGTGCTAGGTTAGTTTTCTACCTGTTGCGTGCGGCCATTGTATTTACCACACAATGGCCCTTAGCGCTTTTTCCGTACTTATTAGTTGTATGACAAGTGCTCGGCTTATACGCATAAAAAGCATGAAGCACTTTTCGCTCTGGAGATCACCTGTGAACATTGTATTTGCTATTTCAGAAGTTGAAGAATTGGTAAAAACCGGCGGTCTGGCAGATGTTGGAAAGGCGCTCCCACTAGCGCTTAACGCGCTTGGTGACGACGTCACTATTGTCATGCCCTATTATCAAGTACTTGCTGACCAGCTCAACTTACCTACGGTAACTGAACAGCAAACCTTATTTACCGAAGGCCAAGTTTACCACTTTGATATCCGCCATATGCTATGGCACGGCATCCCTGTTTATTTTATCGACTCGCCTGTTCATTTTATGCGCGAGGGGCTTTATGCCAATGCCTTTGAGGGGTATGAAGACAATGGTGAACGCTTTAGTTTCTTCAGCGGCGCTGTACTTCAAACGTTAAAAGCCATTGATACACGAGCAGATGTGATTCACTGTCACGACTGGCACACCGCGATGCTGCCATTTTTGCTCACCTATGAACAATCTGGTTTCTTTAAAGAGACTAAAACCGTCTTCACCATTCACAATGCCGCATTCCAAGGGGTTCATAAGCTGGAAACTATCCCTTTCCTTCGCCACCACCCTCATATTTTAGCGCAAGTACACGGTGGCTATATCAACATGCTGCAAAGCGGTATTGAATTTGCCAGTAAGGTGACCACCGTTAGCCCTAACTATGCCAGAGAGTTACTCACCGACTTAGGCAGCCACGGCCTTCACGAGCGCCTAGTTAATCGCCAAGCTGATTTAAGCGGTATTCTTAACGGGTGTGATTACACCCAGTGGAACCCAGAGACTGACACATTCTTACCTGAGAACTACAGTGTCGATAACCTCCACCCTAAGACATCGTGTAAACGGGTATTGCAGGAAAAGTGTGGTTTACCGCCAAAAGCGGCAGTACCGCTATTAGGTATGGTTTGCCGCCTGACAGAACAAAAGGGCTTTGCCTATATCCTACCTATATTGGATGATTTAATTAAACACAATATTCAAATGGTCATTGTGGGGACGGGCGACCCAAAAGTGTGTATGGATCTTGGGGAATTTGCACAGCAACACCCCGACCAATTTGCATTTATTAACGGCTTTAGTTCAGAGCATGCACATTTAGTTGAAGCGGGTGCAGACTTCTTCCTTATGCCTTCTCAATTTGAACCTTGTGGGCTTAATCAAATGTACAGCTTAGCGTACGGTACAATACCTATCGTTCGTTCTGTGGGTGGCCTAAAAGACACGGTTATTGACTACAGTAACAGCGACAATGGCACCGGCTTTGTGTTTGACGACCCTACACCACATGCCCTGCTATCCTGCATTCGCCGTGCTTTGCTGGCATTTTATGAAGATGCAGGGAAATTCAGAGAAATGCAGCAACGGGGAATGCGCACACGGTTTACTTGGGAAGCCGCCGCAAAAGACTATCAGCAACTCTATGCATCAACACAGCACTAGCGGTCTCAGCCTATATTAATTATTGTTTATGGGCTTCTTTCTTTTTGCACAATTTTGCGCCACTATTGATGTATGGACGACGCGGATGGACCTAACGCCAAAACGGATATGACAGATAAAGCCGTCAAGCTTTCGATAAAAAGCCTTTTTCTTTGGGTGGTAATGTCAATTACCACTTTCTCCCTTGCGGTGCTGTCTAGCCTTGCCGTTTACACACAAATTAAAACCTACCGTCACGAACTTGAATCTAATGCGCTCATGCTTGCGAAACTTGTCGCCAGAAGCGCAGCGACATACCTTTACGACGAGACACCGGAACGTATTGAAGCAGCCTTAAGCAACCTTACTGCGGCCGAACACGTGCTAAACGCTCATGTTTATAAGGCGCAAAACAAGTCGTTAGCGCCTCAAATTTTTGCTTCATATAATAAAGAAGGCCAGTTATTACTGGGTGGCAAAGAAAACCAGTTGTCAGCACTTTTTATGGCGCCTCAACTGGCTGATAACGGTAAGTACCTAGAGCTAAGCACCAAGGTGTTCGACACAGAAACCAACATCTCATTAGGCTGGGTTTATTTAAGGGTATCGTCTGACAACTTTAATCAGCTTGTTGGAAAGTCTATTTGGCTTAATTTGGCGGTAGCACTCGCGCTATTGGCCATTAGTTTTTATTCGGCGGTGCGAATGCAGCGCATTGTTACCGGGCCTGTGGAAAATATAGCGAATTTCTTACAGCGTACTTCTCGGCAACGAGATTATTCCGCGCGAGCCAGCGGCTCGACAATCAAAGAACTAGATATTCTTGCTGACGCCGTTAATGTCATGCTGTATCGCATGCAGGAGTATATGCAAAAGCAACGGGAAGCCGAAGAACAGCATCGCAAGCTTAATGCTAGCCTTGAAGATATGGTTAGCCATCGTACCACTGCCTTAAAGGACGCTAATCAAGAGTTAATCCAAACGCTAGAAAAGCTTCACCAGTTCCAGCGCCAAATTGTACAAAATGAAAAAATGGCGTCACTTGGTGATATGGTGGCGGGGGTCGCTCATGAGGTAAACACCCCCATCGGTTTAGGCGTCACTGCGTCGACCATGATGTTAGACAGATTAGCCGTTATTCAAAAAGATTTTGAAAATAAAACGCTAAAAGCGAGCGCAATGAAGCGTTTTTTAGATGAGAGTAATGAAAACTTAAACATCATTTATCGCAATTTGAACAGAGCTGCCGAGCTTATTAGCAGTTTTAAGCAAGTTGCAGTCGATCAAACGTCAGAAACTAGCCGAAGTTTTTGCGTTGTACAGCTAGTTAATGAGATACTACTGTCATTGCAGCCTCGACTCAAAAAATTAAAACACAACATCAACGTAAATTGCGACCCTACCCTTAGCGTTGAAACGAAGGCTGGCCCAATAAACCAAATCTTGATTAACCTGATTATGAATTCAGTTATTCATGGGTTTGAATCTATGGAAAAAGGCACGATTGATATTCGTGTCGAGTTGGTGAGTAACAATAAGCTCAAGCTTGTTTATACCGATAATGGTAAAGGCATTCCCCCTGAAATTCGCAAGCGAATATTCGACCCCTTCGTGACAACAAAGCGTGGGCAAGGTGGTTCGGGATTGGGGATGCACTTGGTATACAACTTGGTAACGCAAGCCCTCAACGGTTCAATATCAATTACCGGCGAAGAAGGTGATGGCGTGGAATTTGTAATAATATTCCCCGTTGTTAATGCGAAAACCTCAGAATAGTTGTATAAAGTATGAACTTTTCTTGATTTTTATTGGCTAACCCCAATACCTAAACAGTAAGAATATTCACAAGTTGCTTGCAATCAAGTGCATGAATATTAAACTTTAACCAGTTAGTTGCTTAAATCGTATTTTAGAAAGAGTGTAGAACACCATGCAGACGCCAAATGTGTTAATTGTTGAAGATGAAGTGGTAACCCGTACCACGCTTAAGAGTTTGTTTGAAGCGGAAGGGTATAATGTATTTGAAGCCGAAAACGGCGATCAAATGCATGATTTCTTCGAGAATCACGCTATCAATTTGGTTATCATGGATATTAACCTACCTGGAAAGAACGGCTTGATTCTAGCGCGTGAAGTTCGCGACCGTAAAAATGTTGGCCTTATCTTCCTAACGGGCAGAGATAACGATGTTGACCGTATCTTAGGTCTTGAAATCGGCGCAGACGATTACCTGACAAAGCCGTTCAACCCACGTGAATTAACTATTCGCGCGCGCAACTTACTGTCTCGCACAACCAACTCTTCAGAAGACGACGATTTACCAAGCCGTGTAAACTTTAACGGTTGGACGCTTGATGGTGACAGCCGTTCTTTGATTTCACCTAACGGTAAAGAGTTCCGCTTACCGCGTAGTGAATTCCGCGCACTACACCTGTTCCTTAGCAATCCAGGTAAAATCCTTACTCGTGAACAGCTCATCATGGAAATGACAGGTCGTGAGCTTCGTCCTAACGACCGTACGGTAGACGTAACCATTCGCCGTATTCGTAAACACTTCGAATCAGACCCGACAGATGAAGAGTTGATCGTAACCATTCACGGTGAAGGCTACCGCTTCTGCGGTCAGGTTGATGGTTAACCATCACATATTAAAAGGCGCTAGCCCTCTTTGAGAGCCGGTTCAAGAATTAAAAAAGCCGCTACAACAATGTAGCGGCTTTTTTGTGGGTATGCATTTCGTCAATGGCTAAATTGAGCTCAACTTCATTACCTGTTGAGTAATACCGCTCAACAGGCTCATTACGCTTCCTAAACGTGCATCATACCTTCGCACAGAATGTCACCGAATAACGGTAACACTTCTCTTCTATCAAGAAGGCTTTATGCGTGCTAGGGCTCCACGAGTCGTCGCCGCCTACGCCCATATGTGCATGATCAATATACACAAACACACAGTCTTGCGGCATGAGGTCGCTAGTATGCTTTGCAGTATCTAGCTGCACTTGGCCGTACTCGCTTACACTAAAGCAAAACTGCCCGTTCACTCTTAGCCCACTAATATTTAATTGTTTACAGTCACTACGCAAACCGTTGTCAGTAGGAAATATATAGTGTGTTTGCAAATCGGCTATCGACAACGAGTGCTCACCAAAACGCGCTGCCGCTTTCCTGTCTGGGTAATTTTCGAAAGGCCCTAGCCCTTGCCATGTAACGCGCATTCGCTCTTGCTCGTTGCTACGGGGCGCCGGTACCGCGGCTTGCAAACCAATTCGAGGCATGGGCGGTAAACTATCATCCAATAACACTTCTACCTCTACGGTTAACGCTGCCTGGTGGTTAATGGTGTAAACCCACTTGGTTGCGGCAATGAGCTTGTCGTTATAATGATACTCAAATAACGACGTTATGCGCACATCAAAGGTACTCTGCTCTACGTCTACACTGGTGCAGATGCGGTCCCACTTTCCAATACCAGCACGGCGCCAGCGCGACTCCCATGCATTTGGGTCGGGGTTATCAACTTCACTTACACCAATATCGTTATCAAGCGGGGCTCTAAAAAAGTTATCTTCTAGCGGTGCGCTGAGCATCTCGCTATCTTCATGTAGCCACGAGGTTAAAAGCCCACTTTCGCTATTAAAACTAAATACGTTATTTTTCACACTGACTAATAAGGTGGTGTTTTCTGCCTTGACCGTCACTCCAGACTCAGCATTTTCATTTGCGACGTTAGCGGTTGAGACAAAAGGAATTAGCCCGCTTTTGTTAGCTAGCGCAAGCTGCGCGGTATCGATAACATGGCCTGCCTTCGCCCATGCACAGTCGTTAGCTAATACAACGTCGATATTTAGGTGATAGAGTGCGCCGGCTTTAAAATTGATTTCGGGCGCGATACTAACGGTTTGGGCTTGCTGTGGTGCAACATAAATGGGGCACTCCCCTTCTATGATGGGTTTACCATTCTCTAACACCTGCCAGCGAAGCAGCTCATTATCGGTATGTCTAAACAGGTAGTCACTCTTTACGCTAAGCTGCCACTTGTCAGTCTCTTCCGTTAACGAAAAGCTTAGGTGTTGCTGACAATATTTCGCTTCAAATAAATGCGGGTGTGGGGTTCTGTCAGGGAATAACAGCCCGTTGATACAAAACTGTCTGTCGTTGTCGGTATCGCCAAAGTCACCGCCGTAAGCCCAGAACGCGTCGCCGCTATCAGTGTGTTTCGTCAGCCCTTGGTCAACCCAGTCCCAAATAAAGCCGCCTTGAAGACGTGGATAGTCTTTGAAGGCTTTCCAATACTCATCAAAACTCCCCAAACTATTCCCCATAGCATGGGCGTATTCGCATAAAATAACGGGCCGGTTTTCACCAGGTAGCGACAGCCATTTTTTTATTGCCCATTTAGGCACAGCGTCGTCTTCTACGTCAGTATCTACACGTGCATACATAGGCGCTATGATATCGGTAGCCGTAGTGTCGGCACCGCCACCTTCATATTGAACAGGCCGAGACGGGTCGAAAGATTTTGCCCAGCCATACATGGCATCATGCGTAGGGCCATGACCACATTCATTGCCTAACGACCAGATGATAATACTGGGGTGGTTTTTATCGCGTTCTACCATTTGGGTAAAACGCGCCATGTAAGCGCCAGCCCATAGCGGGTCGCGGGACAGCCGCCCCATTGGAAACATACCGTGGGTTTCGATATTGGCTTCATCAACCACATAAAGCCCGTATTCATCACAAAGTTCATACCAGCGAGGGTGATTAGGATAATGCGCAGTGCGCACCGCATTGAAGTTGTTCTGCTTTAATAGTTTAATATCTTCAAGCATATCATCTTCGTTGATGGCATGGCCTTTTACTTGATGGTGTTCGTGACGATTTACACCGCGAATAAGCACAGCCTTGCCGTTAACAAGAAGCTGCCCATTTTTCATTTCAACATTTCGGAAACCCACGTTGTAGGCTTCACGGTCTATCACATTACCGCTATCATCAATCAGCGATACAACAATGCGATAAAGGTAAGGGGTTTCTGCTGTCCAGTGTTTTGGCTCTTTAACTTCTAGGGTTTGAAAGACGACATCGTCCCACCCGCCTTTCTCGTCGACACGCTTATTGTTGGTGCCCGTAACGATTTGTTCGGTAACAGTCGTGTCACCATCGAAAAGCTGAATACCTACTTTGCAGCGTAACTGCGCTTTAATTGACGTTCGAACAGACACAGTAGCGTCGCGATAACAAGCATCTAGCGTGGGCGTAACAAACACATCTTGAATGTGCTGACGTGGCTTTGTAATTAAGCTTACATCACGGAAAATACCGCTTAGCCACCACATGTCTTGATCTTCTAAGTAGCTGCCGTCAGACCACCTGATGACCATGGCCGCTAAGCGGTTCTCGCCCTCGACCAACAAATTGGATATGTCGAATTCTGCCGGTAAACGACTATCTTGCGAATAGCCAACATACTCACCGTTACACCATAAGTGGAAGGCGCTGTTCACCCCCTCAAATACAATGTGGTTGCGTTGAGATAACTGCGCGCTGGTTACGCTAAACGTGGTTCGGTAGCATCCGGTAGGGTTTTCACTGGGTACTATCGGTGGGTTTACCGGGAAAGGATACTTAACGTTGCAGTAAATAGGTTTATCGTAGCCCTTTAGTTGCCAGTTTGAGGGCACAACAATGGATTGCCATTTTGCCCGCTCTTCGGCACTTAATGTAGCGGCCAGCAGGCTTTCGGGCACCTGTTCAGGCGCGTCGAACAAACAAAAGTCCCATTCTCCATTTAAAAGGTACTTTTGCGCATTGGCGTTATGTAGGGCATCTTCTAACGTTTTATAACCGTGATGTGGGCTGTGGCCGCCTACTCGGTTTCTCTGAAATACCACGGGGTTTTGCCAATCGTTTTGAGCCACTATCTGCGCAACGGTTTTCATTTCGTATCCTTTCTATTATCAATAGTTGGAATATAGCGAAGTTTTCCCTTTTACTTTATGCTCTAATCTTTCATCTATTTATCCAAAGCTATTATTTAACGTTTATGCAACTTCCCTTTAGAGACATAGTAGATATTGGCCCGCGCTGCTTTGAACGCTTTATTGATAGCAGTAATGCGCCAGAGATCAGCGATATAGAAATAGAGCTTGCTGGATGCTCTAACTTATCAGGTAATTATACCGTAGGACGTATTTCCCCGCCCAATCACACCTTGTTTTACAGTATAAATGGGGAGGGCAAATTTCGAACGCCATCGGGCGAGTTCGCTTTGCACGAAGGGCAGCTTATCGTCTTGCCGGCCAATCAAAGCTTTGAAGTGAGTATTGTTAGCGCAAAGTGGGACATCATTTGGGTAAACCTAGCCGACACGGAGCGCTGGAAAGCATTCGAGAAAGATTGCGCAGTTGTTGTAGATAATGCGGCATTAGAGGGCCTGCACCACGCTATGGAGCTGTTATATTTAGAGCACGATAGTGAAAACCGGCGGGCCGCAACAACGATAGTTTCAAGCTACCTTTGTCGAATTATTGATGTGTATATAGGGCACACACACCCCAATGATGAAAAAGAAAGACGTCAAATCAACAGGCTTAATAGCTTATTTTCTGCTGTAGACAAGCAACTGCAGTTTGATTGGGATATGAAAAGCTTAAGCGAAAAGGCGCACTATTCCGCGCCCCACCTTCACAGACTTTGTTTACAAGCCTTTGGACGGAGCCCGAAACAGCACGTTATTCATTTGCGAATGTTACGCGCCAAAAGTTTATTGCTAAGTACGCAGTGGCCCGTTTCATATATTGCCAATTACGTGGGTTATGCCAACGTATTTACGTTTTCAAAACGCTTTAAAAAGTCGACAGGGCTGTCGCCTTCTGCGTTTCGTTGTAACAACACGTGATAGCTTATATTTCAGCGGTTTTATCTACAACCTTCTTTGCGTTATAGATAAAACCTGTATTTAGAAAAACGAGCTAGTTCTAACTACCCGCTATTTTCATTTGGTCAATTAGCACTGAGCCCGTCTGTACGCTGCCGCGTACATCCTTTTCAGCACCAATCGCGACAATGCCTTTAAACATGTCTTTAAGGTTACCGGCAATGGTTACCTCATGTACAGGGTACTGAATGATACCATTTTCAACCCAGTAGCCCGCAGCGCCGCGTGAGTAGTCACCGGTCACACCATTAACGCCCTGCCCCATAAGCTCGGTCACAAATAGCCCTGTGCCCATTTCTTTAAGAAGGTCAGCGTCGCTATGCCCCGTATCACCTACTAGCCAGTTGTGAATACCACCGGCATGACCATTGGAGCGGGTATTAAGTTTGCGCGACGAATAAGTGGTGTAAAGGTATGTAGCCAACTGCCCTGCGTCGACAATCGTCATGTCAGCACACGCCACGCCTTCGTTATCGAAGCTTGAACTAGCTAAGCCGCCTTTAATAAGCGGGCGCTCTTCAATATTCAACCATTCGGGAAATACCTGTTTACCCAAGCTATCGAGTAAGAAGCTTGAACGACGGTACAAGCTACCCCCACTAATGGCACCTACATAATGACCAAACAAACTAGATGCGATATCCCGATGTAAAAGCACAGGTACATTTGCTGTGTTAATTTTACGGGCGCCTAAGCGGTCTACCGTGGCTTTTGCGGCATCGATACCTACCGAGGCTGCCGATTGAAGCAGTGAAGACTTGCGGCTTACGGTGTAGGCATAATCGCGCTGCATGTCGTCATCTTGTGCGCCAATGACCATACAGCTTAAAGAATAGCGGCTGCTAGGGTAACCTGCGTTTATACCATGGGTATTGCCATAAACGCGCATACCTAAATTTGCATTATACGACGCGCCATCTGAATTGGTAATGCGAGAGTCGTAATCCATTGCTGCTTTTTCAGCCTCAATGGTAGTTTTAATGGCTTTTTCAGTATCTAATTCTTCGGGGTGATACAGGTCTAAATCTGGGAATTCAGTAGCAATCAGGTCAGCATCGGCCAAACCAGTACAAGGATCTTCACTGGTGTAACGTGCAATATCTACGGCTTTTTCTACCGCTAATGTTAACGCTGCTTTGCTTAGATCAGCAGTAGAAGCACTGCCTTTTCGCTTGCCTACATATACGCTAATACCTAGGCCACCGTCGTTGGTAAACTCAACGTTTTCAACTTCTTGCATACGTGAAGATACGGCAATGCCTTGCACTTTTGACATGCTGGCTTCGGCTTGCGTAGCGCCTTTTGAAACGGCTAATTTTAGTACATCATCTACGACATTTTGAATGTCGGCTAACTGCTGCTCAATTTGCATAGTAAGTTTCGCTGTCTTAATTCGACTGTGATAGTTACAATTTAGCTAAAGTGTAACACTAATGAGTTTGAAATGAGTGATCAGAAATACAATTCTCCTGAAGATCCTTACTTCGAAGATGCGCAAGCAGATGAGTTCGAAGAGGAAGAGTTTGTCAGTAAAACTGAGCTAAAACGCCAAGCGAAAGAGCTTCACAAGCTAGGTGAAACCTTGGTTAACTTAACTGATGCAAACATTGCCACTATCCCTATGGATGAAGAGCTGGCCGATGCAGTTGCTATTGCCCGTAAGGTAAATAAGAAGAAAGACGGTTACCGCCGCCAGCTTCAGTTTATTGGTAAGGCACTGCGTAATCGCGATACGACTGACATAGAAGAAGCGCTAGCGAAGTTAACGCACCAGCATCAGGCTGCTAACGCGGCTTTCCATGCGTTAGAAAAAGCCCGCGAAGCGGTAATCGAGCAAGGCGACCCGGCAATACAGAAGCTCATCGAACAATATCCTGAGCTAGATAGACAAAAGCTACGCCAATTTCACCGCCAAATTAAAAAAGAGCGTGAAAAGAATGCGCCGCCTAAAGCGTTCAGAGAGTTGTTTCAGTATTTGAAAGACGTTATTCACGAAGAGTGATTAAGCGTCTGAGCCCAGATACAAAAAAGGTTGGTGCAATTGCCCAACCTTTTTATTTTTGAATATAGATCGCGAATTGAGTTCGCCGGGAAAGAAATCTTAGGCTGTGCCGCCCACGGTCAACTCGTCAATTTTAAGCGTGGGCTGGCCAACGCCTACAGGTACGCTTTGACCGTCTTTACCGCACACACCAACGCCCTTATCTAAGGCTGTGTCGTTGCCGATCATTGAGATTTTTTGCATAACCTCTGGGCCGTTACCAATTAAGGTGGCCCCTTTCACTGGCGCGGTAATTTTACCGTTTTCAATAAGGTAAGCTTCAGCGCTAGAGAATACAAATTTGCCCGAAGTAATATCCACCTGCCCGCCAGCAAAGTTCGGCGCGTAAATCCCTTTGTCGATAGAGGCAATAATTTCCTGCGGATCATGTTGGCCTTCCAGCATGTAGGTATTCGTCATACGGGGCATAGGCAAGTGGGCGTAAGATTCACGACGACCGTTACCGGTGGGTGCAACACCCATTAGTTTCGCATTGTGCTTATCTTGCATGTAGCCTTTAAGAATACCGTCTTCAATTAGCACGTTATGAGCCGTTGGCGTACCTTCATCATCTACTGATAACGAGCCACGACGGTCGTTTAATGTACCATCATCTACCACAGTTACGCCTTTGGCTGCTACTCGCTCGCCAATACGCCCACTAAACGTTGACGCACCTTTACGGTTGAAGTCACCTTCAAGGCCGTGACCGACGGCTTCGTGTAGCAATACACCAGGCCAACCGTTTCCTAATACCACAGGCATAGCGCCTGCAGGCGATGCCACAGACTGCATGTTAACACGCGCCATGTGAAGCGCGTCATCGGCTAGTTGTTCAAAGTAAGGTTTACCATTTTCGTCCTGTTTAAAGAACGAATAGGCATAACGGCCGCCAGCGCCGGCTGAACCGCGCTCGCGTCTATCACCTTGCTCTAACAATACTGAGCAGTTTAAGCGCACCAGAGGGCGAATATCGGTCGCTAACGTGCCATCACTACCAGCAACTAAAATCTCTTCATATACACCGCTTAAGCTTACCACTACCTGATTGGCAGAAGGCTCTTGCTTGCGAATGTAAGCGTCTACCGCTTTTAGTAAGCCAATCTTTTCCGCATCTTGCATAGCAAGAATGGGGTTATTTTCGCTGTAACGGGCCTCAACGGGCTTATGGCCCAGCGCTGCAACCTGCTGCGTACCACCGCTTGGTGCGATACCTCGGGCTGCTTTGCACGCTTTAGTTAACGCTTCTTCGCTTATTTCATCAGAATAAGCGAACCCCGTTTTTTCGCCGCTAATGGCGCGAACGCCTACACCGCGCTCAATGTTGTAGCTACCTTCTTTGATAATGCCGTCTTCTAGCACCCAACTTTCGTGCTGGCTCGACTGAAAATACAAATCGGCATAGTCGGTATCGTGGCGGTGAATGGTCGCTAGCGCGCGCTCTAGCTTAGTAATATCTAGGCCTGAGTCAGATAATAAATGACGCTCAACAGATTTAGACAAAATGACTCCTGAATCGGTTATGTTCGGCAACCGGCATATTCTGTTTAATGGTTTCTCTTTCTGCAATATCTACGCTAGCCGACACAAACCCTGTTTCGGTTTTACGTTCCCCAAGCGTATCGCCCCACGGCGACAAGATAATACTGTGTCCGTAAGTTTCGCGGCCATTTTGGTGTACGCCGCTCTGGTTGGGGGCTACCACATAGCACTGCTTTTCAATGGCTCTGGCTTTAAGTAAAGCGTGCCAATGAGCCTCGCCGGTGCGTTGGGTAAAAGCCGCGGGCAGTACCAAAATATCAATTTCGCCCATTGCAGAAAACAACCCTGGAAAGCGTACATCATAGCACACCGCAAGCCCAATGTTGCCAATTGGCGTTCGAACAGTGACTACCTCATTACCTGCTTCTGTGGTAGCAGATTCTTTATAGCTGCCTGTATTGTCGTTTACCGATACGTCGAACATATGAATTTTACGGTAATCAGCCAAAAGCTCGCCATTCGGACCAAATAACATACAAGCAGCAGAAAATTTATCAGGGTTTTGTGTTTTTACCGGAAACGTCCCTGACACAATGTAACATTGATGCTGCTTAGCAAGCGCCGATAAACGTTGCTGTATTATCCCATCGCCTTTTACTTCAGCTACCGCTAATTGACCTTTTTCTTTGCCGCCGAAACAGGCAAAGCACTCCGGTAACACGACCAGGCTATCTCTCTCGATATCCGCTGTTGCCATTTCTTTTTCGACAATATTCAGGTTTTCTTCCACATGTGGCGTGGATGTCATTTGTAGTGCAACTAAGTTAACCATCGATCACCTCCATTTTAAGCCTGCGTACATCATCTTCCGTTAATGGCCTGTCTTGGGGATTGGCAGGTGCAGGCGCATTTTGTGCAGGCAAACTGATGTCTTTGCTATTGCGTTCAACCTCATCGAACTTAGGATCTTTTATGGTGCCTGTCACGCGATAGTTCACATTTGAGATGACTTTCGCCGACGTTAATACCTGATCAATAGCAAGGGCTGCCAGTGCTGTAGGTGGCGTTGCCAAGAAATAAACTAAAAAGGGCAGATTACCCGTCACGTTTGGCGCAAATGACACGTTATAATTTAGGCCGCCGGTATTGAGGTCGGTAAAGCCCGTTATTTCAATTTCACCGGCCCCACCGTCAATTTCAGTATCATCGGTATAGGCTTTCCCGTTTACAACCTTAAGGGTTCCGCCCATATCATCGTAAAAGAAGCCTTTAGCAAAGACATCTCTAAAATCGAGGCTTAACTTTCTGACCAGCGAGTTAAGGCTAAAGAGTGTAAAGATACGTGAGCCCTGATCACTAAGCTCGGTCAAATAACCATCTGACAGCGACCATTCTACGTCACCGTTTAACGCTTCAAACCCGAAATCCATTGGCGCGTTAGGCCAGCTAATATCAAACTTAACCTCTGCGCTCGAGTCTTTTATGCCAGACTCTACACCATACTCTTTAAGCATTTGGCCTACATCAGGCGACGTTAGCGAGCCTTTTATCGCACTTTGTATATCCCGACCAACATGCTTCCAGTAACCGCTTGCGGTAATGTTAGTATCATCCGACCTCACTAAAAGCTGGCGAATGGCTAAGCCGTTATCTTCCTTCGCAATATCTAGCGTAATCTCCCCAAAATCTATACCGTGTATACCGCAGCTTTGGCAGTAAAAATAAATAGGCGGCAACGTGTTGGGGTCAATATCATACGGCGATTCATCGTCTGAAACGGCCTGATTGTTGGCAACAACCGGCGGAGTCTGTGAGGTATCTGCGGTCGTGGAGGTGGCAATGTTTTCACTCGGTTTTTCTAGCGATAAATAATCGGCATTTATCTCGATACCTTGTTGTTCTAAATCGCTGTTAATACGAACGGTAGCGCGCGCCTGTGGCGAGGTTAAATTTAAAATCCAATCTCTATCGCGCTCTGTGGCATTAAGCTCAGCATCTTTAATACTGTGGCCCGCAAAATTGAGTTTTTCAGCTTTGGCGAAAATGCGTGATGGGGTGCCAAACAAATTAACCTGTTTCTCATCTTTTTGCGCAGTATCAACCCTCGTAAGTTCAGCGTTCGATTTTTGCTTATCCGCTTTACCTTTGCCAGAAAGCAGCATATTAATCGTGCTAAACCACTCTTGTACATCGGCTTCAGCTAAATTTGCGCTAATGCTAAACCCAGTCCCTATGTTGGCAATGTCGCTCTCGCCTAACGCTAAATGTGCGCGGGAGAATTGCATTTCTTTATGCGGCAGAACACCGTCAAAACGAATGCGCTCTCCTAGTCTCGCTTCGATGTTTGACGCTTTACCGTTACCTTCACTGACAATAGATAAAGGGAGGCTGGTGCCTGCAGGCGTATCAAATGGAGCAGGTAACACACTTTGTGTTGCCGTTAGGTCAGCTTTCAAATTGGCGGTGTAGGAAAAACTGCTATTAGACAGCGTAAGATCAACAACGGTTTTCCAGTCACTTTCCCCATCAATATAATCAGTGAGGTCTGTATTCACGTAGTTTGCAAGGGGGTGCACGTGCCAGCGGCCCCCTAATTCAACATGAAGGTCGTAAGTGTCCCCTTGCCTTCCACTTAAGGAGAGCGCTACAGGCTGCTTGAGAAACCGTGCTTGTAGCGCATTGGCGTCGATATTCCCGTTGGTAAAGGTCACATCGCCTGATGCGTTGTCGAAAAGCATTTTGGTGCTAGCGATATAGACGGGGTTATTCGACAAATGCGCAGTACCCGATGCCACCACGTCCTTGCCTTTAAATGGAATATCTAGCTTAATATCTGCCGAGAGTGGGCCACTAATTTGCACTTCATTGTTAAGCACATTACCTAAGGACTTTTGCAACGAGGAGTTCATCATTAAGTCGGTTAATGCGTCTCCCGTTCCCTCGCCTGTCGCATAAATCGCTAAACGAGCACCTGGCTTAAAGCTTGGAATGGCCGCCGACATATTGCTTATTTTCATATCCGCTAAGGTGGCGCTAGGACTTTCCATTACCAGTGCATTGTTTACGAAATATAGCGAAAGGTCTAAATCATTCAGTGCAGGCCAATCTGGTGCGAAAAGAAAGTCGCCATCTTTGATATCCACATAGGCTTGGAAAATTCCTGAGTTGTCTTCAAACGGAAAATCTCGGGTACGTCCATGCCACAGCACGCGAGCATTTTCGATGTCGCCTTTACCAGTAAACGCCCGGGTTAGGTATTTATCTGTGTTTGCCCCCATAACGCCAGCAGGGAAAAGGTCGCTCACTGTATTTAACGCTATCGGGCTTATATCTATATAAAGCGACATAAATCCCGTCGCTGTATTAAGTTTAAACTGCGGCTTAAGGGTAACGGCATCACTATCGAGGAGCATATTGTCCCCTTTGACGACCCACTGCTTGTTGGGCTCTTCTGCCGTTTCGGGATAAATATAAAATTGCGAGGTTAGCGCGTTAATCTTGAGGTCTTTTTTGATAACCCCACTCGCGCTTAATACGCTATCAGTGCTTTGTAAGTAAATAGCCCCGTTATTCTTATACCAGAATAGGTCAACATCGAGAGAAGATAACCCCGGTACTTTATTTGTTTTATCCCACTGCAAATCAACTATTTTGGCCGCGAGAGAGGGGGTACCACTGCGCCATTGAAGTTGCAATGTGGCGAGCTCTCCCTTCGGGTTCAGCCCGCGTATTTCGTCTTCACCGGTGTCATCCATGAAAAGTGGCAATAGCAATAAAAAGGGATTGATCTGAACAGGCTTAACCGTATTGATGAGCGCGTCGCCATTTGCACTGATACTACCAATAAGGTCGGTCGTCATTGTCTCGTTACCTGAGTTCAGTACAAGCTGATCTACCCTAACGTTCCAACCGCCACGCTTGCTCTTCTTATTAGGCAGTGCTTGTAAGCTACCGCTACTGATGCCGGTTATCGTTTTTGCACGCCCATCGCCCCACTCTAACAAGCTGTCATTAAGCTCAGCCTGCACGCTGGTAATTTCATTGTTGGCAAAATTTGCCCACACCTCAAAATTAGCACGACTTTGAGCCAGTGGACGCTTGGTCTTTATCAGGTCGCTAACCCAAGGCGAAATGTCGAGTTCTTCAGCTTTGGCATAAAAGACGCCGTCAAAGTCTTCACGGGTGCCGTTAATATCAATAATGAAAGAGGCTGAGTTTGCCGCTAAATCAGCAACTTTAAGCCGGCCTAAACCTTGATGTCGCTGTTTACGGTTATTCCAGGATAAGCTTTCAATGTCGAAAGAATTGGTCTCGTTAAGATGTGTAATTGACACCGCCCCATCTTCTAACGAAAAGCTTTGTAATTGCTCTAAGAACAAGCGCTCTAACGCGTTAACCACAGGGAAGTTATTTTTGCCACCGCCGGAAAGGCGATCGGCATCGATATCTAGGCGAAGGCCCCGCAATTCAAAACGGGTAGAAGAAATAAGCTGATCGCGCAGTGATTGCCAGAAATCTAATTCAACGTAAATTTGTCGAATGTCTAAGGCAACAGGTGAAGCTTCATCTTTGGCGAGCGATACCGAATTTAGCACAATGCTAGGGCCGCTGCGCTGCCAAACCGCATGCACGCTTTTTATTGATAGGTTTACGCCATACTGCTCATTAATATAGTCTTCCAACAAATGTTTGTTGTGCTCAATATGCGGCAGAGCATAGCGTGCAGCGCTTAATACTAGCGCGAAAAGTACAAGCAATACGGCAAGTAGCAGCCAAAACTTCTTAAGTAGATAAGCGGCTACCGACGAAAAATTTGTCACATTTTGCCTTTGTATACGTTAATGCATTACATCATGACGACGTCGTACTTATCCTGGTTGTACAATGTTTCTGTTTGTACCTTAATTTGTTTAGATACAAATACTTCTAGTTCTGCCAGCATATGAGACTCTTCACCCATTAGGGCTTCTGCCACTTTTGGTGAGGCGTAAACCACAAACTTATCCGCATCGTATGCGCGGTTCACGCGAACGATTTCACGCATTATTTCAAAGCAAATGGTTTCAATGGTTTTAACTGTGCCCCGGCCTTTACACACCGGACATTCGCCGCACAGTATATGCTCTATGCTTTCACGGGTGCGCTTGCGGGTCATCTCAATAAGCCCCAACGCAGTGAAACCGTGAATATTAATTTTGGCTCTATCCTTGTTCGTCGCCACCTCTAACGAATGTAAGACACGCCGTTTGTGGTCTGGTTCAATCATATCGATAAAGTCGATAAGGATCATGCCGCCTAAGTTGCGTAATCTTAGCTGACGCGCAATGGCTTGCGTTGCTTCAGTATTGGTATTAAAAATCGTTTCTTCTAAATTACGGTGCCCAACAAAGGCCCCCGTATTGATATCTATCGTGGTCATGGCTTCGGTCTGATCGATAATCAAGTAGCCGCCAGATTTTAAATCAACGCGACGCTCTAATGCCCGTTGCGCTTCGTTTTCAACATCGTACAAATCGAAGATAGGTCGATCACCGGTGTAGTACTCTAGTTTGCCATTCATCTCTGGCACGTACTCTTTGGTGAACTGGTGAAGCTCATTAAATGATAATTTCGAGTCAATGCGAATTCTGTCTAGCTCAGTACCAACAAAGTCTCGCAACACCCGTCGCGCAAGCGGTAAATCTTCATAAAGCACGTTCGACTTACGCTTTTTCATACGAGACTGTATTTTGTCCCACAACCTTCGTAAAAACGCCGCGTCAGACTGGAGTTCATTTTTACCTACACCTTCTGCAGCAGTACGTAGGATAAAGCCTCCGTTTTCATCGCAAAACTCTTGTACCAGCGACTTTAAACGCTCTCGTTCCACTTCTTCTTCAATGCGCTGCGATACGCCAACGTGAGTGACCGACGGCATAAATACGAGGTAACGACTGGGTATGGTGATATCTGTGGTTAAACGCGCGCCCTTGGTGCCGATAGGGTCTTTTACCACTTGAACGACGATGTCTTGGCCATCTCGCACCAACTCGCGGATGTCTTGCTTTTGAATATGGCTTGCCGAGACTTCTTCAGCAATTTCATTGTGAATAACAATATCTGAGGCATGCAAAAATGCTGCTTTTTCAAGGCCAATATCAACGAACGCAGCCTGCATACCAGGCAGTACCCGGCTTACTTTACCGCGATAAATATTACCCACAAGACCGCGTTTTGTATGACGTTCAACGTGTATTTCTTGCAGTATTCCGTTTTCAATAAGCGCTACTCGCGACTCTGACGGGGTAACGTTAATAAGCAGTTCAGCACTCACGACACAACTCCAAATTCGTTGAGTAATTGACGGGTTTCGTAAAGAGGCAAACCGATTACGGCGCTTGCACTGCCATTAATTGAGACCACAAATTCACCGCCAATACCTTGAATAGCGTAACTTCCTGCTTTATCGGCAGGTTCTCCAGTTTCCCAGTATGCGGTAATTTGCTCATTCGTCAATGCTGCAAAAGTTACAGACGTTGTAATGACTTGGGTTTGCTGACGAGTGTTATTCAAAACACTGATAGCTGTTAGCACTTCGTGAGTGTTACCAGAAAGCATCGTGAGAATGCGTTTAGCGTCGGCTTTGTTTTCTGGCTTACCTACGCTTTGACCGTTAAAAGCAATAAGGGTATCGCTGGCTAAAATGACCGTATCGTCAGTCAACGTTTGCTTTGACGCCAACTTCGCTTTCACCGCCAGGCCTTTTTCAGCAGCAAGCCGTGAGACCAGCGACAGTGGCGTTTCGTTCAGGCGCGGCGATTCGTCAATATCGGCGGGTTGTATAGTATGAGCTATGTTCATTTGCTTGAGCAACGCGGTGCGTCTTGGTGATGCCGACGCTAACACTACCGATTTTGTCATTGTCTTACCCTTGGAATTAACAAAAAGGCGTTCGAATTACGAAATAGAAAACTGTCTACGTGTACGTCTAAGTAACCAAAATACCCAAGGCCATAGCACCATAGAAGTTAACACCGGCCATAAATAGTCCACTTGAAAATAAATATCGGTCAGAAGGTGCTGAACCCAAAATGTCATCAGGTGATATAACGATGATAGAAGGCCGATGATAATAGCTTGCTGCCATACGGAATAATTACGCAGCCGTTGGTAATTAGCAGCCAGTATATAAACGCAAATGCTAAGCGCAAAACTGTGGATGCCTAAGGTAGTGCCTACCAAAACATCCATGGCGACACCCGTTAAAAAGGCGATCCCCACGTTCACTCGATGCGGTAACGCCATACTCCAATAGGCCAGCACCACTAATACCCAGTCAGGCCGGTAAAGGTCAACTTGTGTAGGTAGGGGCACAATTTGTAGAACCAGTGCCACTAATAGGCTAATCCAGATCACGAGGTTACGTTTACGCATCGGTCGATTCTTCCTCGTTTACCATCTCGCCCTTGGTCTCATCTTTTACATCGCGCTCAGGATTAGTTTTTTTCCATAGCAATAGCAGGTGACGAAGCCTGTCTAAGTTCGCCAAAGGCGTGGCTATTACACGGGCAAAGGGGCGGCTTTCATCGCGTACCACTTGGGTAACGGTAGCCACCGGGTAACCTTCGGGAAAAACCTTTCCTAACCCAGAAGAAATAAGCGTATCGCCTTCTTGAATGTCAACGCTGTGCGGTACGTGCTCAAGATATAATTCGTTTAAGGCGCCACTCCCCGTGGCAATAAAACGAATGTCGTTGCGAAGAGAACGGACCGGGATAGCGTGAGTAACGTCAGCAAGCAGTAATACACGGCTGTTCGTTGACCCCACTTCCATTACCTGACCTACAATCCCTTTGTCGTCAATAACCGGTTGAGACGGATAAACCCCGTCTATCGCGCCTTTGTTGATCACCACCTGCTGACTGTAGGGGTTCTTGTCAACGGCCATTAACTCGGCAACCATCTTTCTGGATGACTCACGTACTGGCGCTTGCAGTAATTCTCTAAGCTGTGCGTTTTCGTTTTCGATCACGTCGAATTGCTGAAGCTTTTCGCTCATTAGCAAAAGCTGATTGTTGAGCTTTTGATTTTCGGTCAATAGTTGCTCTTGTGAAGTAAGACGCTGGGCGCTTTCACTTAGCATAAGTCCGGGGAGGTTAGCGATATACTGAAGGGGGCTCATTAAAGAGTTTAGATACACTCGCGTAGATTTGAACCCGTCCATTTTGTGATCGACAAATATCAGCGTTACTGACAACACAAGGGCCAGCGTAAGTCTGATATTTAAGGAAGGACCGCGAGTAAAAATAGTATCCATGATACAAATAAGGCAACCTTACGGTTGCCTTTCCTGTTTATTCGTAGCTAAACAGGTCGCCACCGTGAAGGTCAATCATGTCGAATGCCTTACCACCGCCGCGTGCTACACAGGTTAACGGATCATCAGCGATAACCACTGGAATGCCCGTTTCTTCCATGAGTAGTCGGTCTAAGTCTTTAAGTAATGCGCCACCGCCAGTAAGCACCATACCGCGCTCTGAGATATCAGAGGCAAGTTCAGGTGGAGACTGTTCCAGTGCCACCATAACGGCCGAAACAATACCGGTAAGCGGCTCTTGCAGGGCTTCAAGAATTTCATTGGAATTTAGCGTAAAGCCACGTGGTACACCTTCTGCAAGGTTACGACCGCGCACTTCAATTTCGCGAACTTCTTCACCTGGGTAAGCAGCACCAATTTCATGCTTAATACGCTCGGCGGTTGCTTCACCAATCAGTGAACCAAAGTTACGGCGAATATAGTTGATGATAGCTTCATCAAATTTATCACCACCAATACGAACCGAAGATGAGTACACCACGCCGTTTAGTGAGATGATAGCAACTTCGGTAGTACCGCCACCGATATCAACAACCATAGAGCCTTGCGCTTCAGACACTGGTAAGCCCGCACCGATTGCCGCAGCCATAGGCTCGTCGATAAGGAAGACTTCTCGCGCGCCTGCTCCTAGTGCAGACTCTTTAATCGCGCGACGTTCGACTTGGGTTGAACCACAAGGAACACAGACCAAAACGCGAGGGCTTGGACGTAAGAAGTTATTATCGTGAACCTGTTTGATAAAGTGCTGAAGCATTTTTTCGGTAACATAAAAGTCGGCAATAACACCGTCTTTCATGGGGCGAATAGCACGGATATTACCCGGTGTACGACCAAGCATACGCTTAGCTTCCGCACCCACAGCTGCAACGCTTTTAGGGCCAGCTGCGCGCTCTTGGCGAATAGCCACTACTGAAGGTTCGTTTAGAACAATACCTTGGTCTTTTACATAAATCAGCGTGTTAGCTGTTCCGAGGTCGATGGACAGATCATTAGAGAACATGCCTCGAAGCTTTTTAAACATGAAGAGTGTATTCCTGTTTCTGTGTTAACGCGTATTTGCAAAGGTGAGATGGCGACGCTTTAACGTGAAGTCGATATTTATTCGCACACTTTAACAATGGGGGCAATTTTGGGCAAGCAATGCTGCAACTTAGAGCCAAAATAACTAGTTTATTAACAAGCAAATTCGGCGTCTACCCCATAAAGGCATAGCATCTACGCGTTAATCGATTAATTCCTACATTAGACCCACTAATGACCCCGCGAAAAACGGAAGGTTCAAAAACAATGGGCCGATTAGCCAGGCCTTTTTGTATTGAGGTCGCGATGGTGGTTTTTAGGCACGGCGTCAAGACCAGATAAAGCCCCTACTTTTCTAATTGTTAATTTGCTCGCGTTTATAAATAATATTGTCGTTACCTCTATACACACCGTAGGTTAACGTAGCACTTGGCGGGTTATCAGCCTGCCCGTCACCGTCCCAGTCCCACAATAGCCATGCATCTGGCGTATAAGTTACCGGGTAATTCCCTGCCCCATTAGGTGATGACACGCGCATTCCCGTACCCACCTCATAGGCGCCCTCGCTGAGGTTGCCGTTTTCTGACGATACCAGCTCACCTGAGTTATCATTGATGTTATCGTGTTCAAAGCCTGTGCAGCTGTCATAGCTGTTTATGCGCCAGTTATTCCCATCCCAATATTGGGTACGCATAGGTAGCAACAATGCTTCATCGGCACCGCCATAATTGTTGATAAGCGTTGCTCTGCCGTAGGCGAAACTTACCGCTCCGCCAATATCAGCCACGCAGGTACCTGAGCACGTTAACCCGTTAAAATTGGCACCGTCGAGTTGGCTGCTCTGGGCGACTAAAACGATGTTGGCATCTAAATAAGCGCCGTCTAGTGTTGCGCCGCTTAGCCGGCTAAACGCAATATCTGAATCTGCATAGCTAATTTGCCCAGCGCTCGCGTTTTGCGGCCATGTGATAGCACTGGTGTTTGCTAACCGGTTCAATAGACTGCCGGCATGCTCCACCTGCAAACTTAAATTCGTCAGTTTGTCGAAGCCATCATAATAATTCACCGTGCGACTGCCGTTATGGTTAAGCGCAGTAAGCGAAAAACTCACATCAGCGAGTGGCTGGTCAAAATAGGTGAAGGCACCACTAGCCGTGCACGCCGCATCTACTGAGCCTGAAAGCGCAAAATTAGAAGGCGCAAAACGCCCCACGTTGTTAACTTTGCCTAATACGGTTGTGTCTGTGAGATAGGTGCTTTGTGCGTTAATCGAAATGGTGCCAACTTCGTCGTAATTAAGGCTAACATTCACCTTCCCTTCATCATCAAATAGCACGCTTGATGTGCTTAACGCGCCCGTTGTGCCGCCCGCAGGCAGGCGTTGCTGCGGCGCTAAGGTTACCGTGCCTGTGAAATGCTCAGCGGTATTGTTATTCGCCAAGTCGTCAAAGTTGTCGGGAACACCATCGTTGTTGCTGTCTTCACCGTCGACCCACTGTACTGTGCGCAGCCCAACCACAAAGTCTTCGCCGGTACGTTTAAGCAAGGTGCCATTGGCACTGTTAGCATACCCGTTGAGGTTTGTGCTTGTTCCGCTGTCATTAAGAATGTCCATCGCAAAACCAAAGGGGCGCACTTTGAAAATATTAGACGACCCTGAAATCGAAGTTCTGTCAGTGATGGTACCTGATAACGATAATTCACCCGCGTCTGGATACTGCACTGAAAACTCAGCGCGAGAGTTCCCATCGAACTGAAGCGCAACGGTTTCTGGCGTTAGTCCAAGCTCGTACGTATTGTTATTATTAGACAACGCTAGCTTGTTCGAGCAGTTGCTAGAGCTTGAACAGCTATAGTTCAGGTCGACATCGACGATTTTGTTTTTCAAAAATTCTGAATTACCGCAGGCTTCTATTACATAAGTTTTACTGTTAAACCCTTGGTCTGAAGGCTTACCTGATAGCTGGGGTACAATGGTAGTGTTATTGTCTGTGAGGTTTTTAAATACTAAACCATCGTCTTCAAAATTAATTTTGCAGCCTTCGATACCAACATCTTTTCCGCCAATGAAACAGCGTAGTTGGGACGATGGCGTTTCACCTAACGTTGCGAGTTTTGTATCGTTCCCTTTCAAGCTGTCTAACGCTAACGAAATTTGCCCTGTAAACGAGACGACATCGCTTCCGCTCCACTCAAAATTATTGCTATTTTGAGGAGATAGACTAACCGTAGACGGCTGAGAGTAAATGAGGTCGCAATTTACATCTGCACAGGCTTTAAGCGTGATCTCTTTCGCCGCACAGCTACTGCCTTTGTTATCCACTAGTTCGTAGCGATAGTGATTTAGTACTTCAATAACCTCGCGTCCGCATATGCCGGGAATATTGGTTGGCACCGTTTGAGTGGCATTAAGGAATAGTTGCCCACCAGTGGTTATACCTCCCCCTGCGGTAAAGCGACCAACTAATAGACCATCTTGAATATTGATAAAGTTAATCTCACCAGTCGCTATAACAAAAGCATTTGGATTTGAATTATTTAGTATGACATCGCCTTCAACGTATATTGCTAAATAAGCGCCATCCGCAACATTGATACTGGCACTTTCCATGATAAGGCGAGTTTGAGTTAAGCTTGAAGGGCTTGCCAAAAAGATACGTGTAGGAGCAATGATGTTGTAACTGCCAACGAAAGATACTTGTTCACGCTTAAAGTAGTAGTCGCCTCCAAGTTCTCTATCTAAGATCGCAGGTCCTGTATCTTCAATCGCCACAGAGGGTATCGCTTTTGCCTGAGAAGCAGTTAGCGCATCAGTGTTAGTGGCGAAGCAATCAATTGCATCAACGCCACAATCAGGAAGGTTGCGACCATTTCCTCTTGCATCGGTATCGTAGCTTACAGTAGTTAAGGCTCCATTATTTTCATCAATAATTCGACTTCTAGCAGATAAAAATATACCTGAGCCGTTAAAAGTCGACAGAGCGCCGGGAAAAGCTATCTCACAACTTGGCACTTCACCACTAAATACAAACTCTGACGTCATCGCCAGAATACTGGCGTCTTCTTCCGCGTGATTTCGTTCTGAATCTAGGCTTCGGTCTTCATCAACGCGAAGACCTAGTCTAGTATTACTCACTTGACAACTGCGTAGCCAACCGCCATCTGCCCCATTGCGGCTAATTTTACTTGCAGCAACTAATGGCGTTTGATCATATTTGTTTTTAAAGTTGTTTCGAAAACAGCCGTCACTCCAGCCCTGAATACGCACATCTGCAAAGTCAGCCTCCCAAACCACCTCTACACCGTTGTCATCGAAGAACCTGCGGTCAAACCCTTCAGTGGTGGCCATATAGGCAACCGTTTCGGTGCGCGTTACGGGCTCATAATCGGTTTCCGATGCTTCAAAGGCGATATAATATGACGGCGGTTCATATTTAGCTGCAATGGTTAGAAATGGCAGTAAATGTTCATTGGGCGGCTTCTTTCCATTCACATCAATTTGATTATTAACGGTTTGAATAGAGTGAAAGAAAACCGGTTGCTCACCAAAATCTGTTTGCAGCGGCACTTGTGCATATCGAGTATCTTCCGTTCCTGGCAGTAAGGGCCCGGTTGGTGCGTACCACGGGGAGTTGGTTGAAGCTTGGATAGTATCGGCATCTAATTCCATTTTGCCTACTTCAACAATGTCGCCATCAGGAAACTCGTGAATGCCATAGGCAATTGCTAAATAATGTCCCCCCATGGTGATATGAGGGCCGTCTTCACCAGAGGGCTCAAGCGGCAGGGCTTCAAAACCGGTTCTGGTAACGTTGCGAATTTTAACGATGGCAGGGTTCGAACCTTGATTTGTTGAAAGCATAAATACCGCGGGCGGATCATCGTATACCTGCGAAAAGCTTATGGTTGTCCACTCAGCTTTATTGTAGGTATTTTGAAGTTCAATGAACCGGCCTTCGATTTGGGGAACGGCGTGTACCTTAATAAATAAGGAATGCCCAAGTAATATGAGAAAACAACTTTTTAAAACAACATTAAAGTTCACAATTGTTCCTGCCTTACTTCTACAGTTACTCTTCTAGAGGTATCAATTTGCCCGCTGCTACAGCTTGCCGTTGCGGTGAACTCGTAGACATCTATCTCTCCCGAGGCGACATCAGGCTCAATTACATCTAAAGCCTCATCGCATTTAACGCTGATAACACAATTAGGGAAAGAAACCGTACTTTGAAGCGGAAGCTTATATTCGTTTGGACACAGTGGGTCATCTAGTTCGACAAGCCGAGATATCATCATTTCAACACCGCTCTGCGCCGCTAAGTAAGCACGAGCGCCATAATACTCAACAGATTGTTGACGAATGTTTGATGAAATCTGATTGGATAAAGCAATACCTAAACCTAGCAGTACAACGCTAATAATTATCGCAACAATGGTGGTAGAGCCACGCTGATTCGATAAAGTTTGAGAGGGCGATAGCGCATGTTGTCTATTAGGGAACATTGGGGAAATGTACCTCATGCGAGAAAGCTAAAGACTCGTCGCTACTACTGGTGAGCGTCATGTCTATATCAACCAAAGCGTTTTGTCGCAAACTTGGCGTTATTACGTCTGCACTCCAACTACTTACATTAGTAGCTATAATACCTGTACTCGTTCCTTCTCTTCGCACCAAGGCCTCGCCTTGCGAAGTGGTCTCCTTACACACTGACACTGGATTCTCATTAAACAAAAAAAAGCGTTTCCCCGGTGAGGATTGAGTGTTTACGGCTCCTAACTCAATAATATATTGATGCTCCAAATTATTACCTTCATCATCGGTGGCGACAGTAGATTCAATATAGTCAACACTGTTGTCAGTCACACTTTGCGGGCTTGTTGGGTAGATAACTAATTTATCTCCCGCTGTAGGCTCTTTCATTTCAAATACAACAGAATGCAGCTCATTATCGAAAGGGTCTTCGGTATATGTACCACTCATAACAATTGGATAGTAGGTTAAGCACCCTAAACTAGCGTCAAAAGAGACCGAGTTAGGCACAATATTTCGAAGTTCTTTTTCCAATCGCAATATAATAAAGCGCGCTTCTGAAACAAGGCGAGTACGCTCTGCACCGGTTATATAAATTTGCGCACTTAAAGAAATCACCTGCGCCACAGATACACTAATTACGCCTAAAATGGTGATCACTAAAATAAGCTCTATAAGCGTAAAACCGCGCTGGTACTGTGCTATTGGTAGGGACATTAATAGCTCCCTCGATACGCGCGGAAGGTGTAAACTTGGCCATCTGGAGCCGTGACTGCGATATCGATACGTTTATATTGTTTTTGCTCGGGAGGGACGCAGGCATTAATTGGCTCTTCCGGGTCTGGGCAATGTACAACTGCTGGAAAAGCAGAAGTAACATCTATTGAAGAGTCATAGATAACATCTACTCTGTATGCAAAGCCATTATAATTCCCGCCAGCATTACTTATTGAATAACCGTTATAATCATCCACATCGTCATAAGCTTCTTCAGAGGTTTCACCGGCGTCCGGGCCTAGAGCGTCGGAACACAAGTTATCGCTGGCATTAGACGGATCAGGTTTATCCACGCAGGTGACAAAAGGCGGGCTTCGGTCGCTGTTTTCATCATAAGAGCGGCTTAAAATATCGTTCATTAAAGACTGACCTAACTTAGCTGCTTTTACTTGGCGAAATGGCTCTGCGGTTTGTTCTGCCTGCGGAACAATAAGCGACAGCACAATAGTTAGGCTAATGGTAAATACAACAATACCAATCACCAGTTCTAGCAAGGTAAAACCGGTTTGTGACTTAGGTAACTTAGCACGCATAAATTGCCCCTTCATTTTGAAGGCACATCGCAAAGGTGCTTATTTGAATTTTGCAGGTGGTGGCGCAGGCAATATTTCGTGGGCGGCCAAAGCCGTCAAACTGGATTTGAGAAAAGCTATCGCCGTTCTCATCTGCCGTTTGAAACGTAAAATCGGTGCTGGATGCGTTGACAACTTGATCACTATCGAAGGCGGTAGATAGGGCATTTGCACAGTCGTGCCCAGCAGGCGGTGCAATAATTGACGCGGATATTTTCACACAGCTAATGTCTTGTACGTTTTGCATGGCGCGAAGCTGCATATTACGTACAAATTGAAGGGTTCGGTCGCGAAGAGCAATGGCCTCTTCGGTGTCGTTACCAAGAAAGCGAGGTGCGGCGGTTACCGCCAGCACCCCAATAACCAAGATGGTTATAATAAGTTCTACGAGTGTAAAACCGTTTTTCTTCACATTAACCTTCGCAAGGCGTAACCGTAATAGCTGGACGCTCGCCCTCAGCTCCAGAGTTAACATACGAGAGAGAACATGCAGCGCCTGGATCTGGCGCTTCATCATAGTCGCCAGTATAGTATATTGTCACTGTATCTGTATCGTTTGAAACAGCAGCATAATCACTCTCTGCGCCCAAATCGACCTCAATGATGGCTGTTAAATTGGCAACATCGCTTGCATCTGGGTAACCGTAAACAACGTCTAATGTTGTACCGTCAACAGTTACAGACGAATCTGCGCTACCAGCTGCATCTTGGATAAGCGCTTTTCCGTACACAATGGAGGCGGCTGACTCAATTGACCCAGCGATGCCCTGTAATACAGAGTCACGTGCATCATCTTGAAGGTTTAAAAACTTAGGTGCTGCTGTTACCGCAAGGATACCCAGCAGGACAATAACGATGATTAACTCGATTAGGGTAAAACCCTTTTGTGTTGAAACTTTTTGCATAATTAGACTTCCTGAGTATTGATTAAAAAACAGTAACCTGGCCAGTGGCAGGGTTGTAAGTGAAACCGTCGAAGCTGGTGCCGTCGGGCGTACCGTCTGCGGGTGCAGAGGTATTTGGTAACCCCATAGACTCGACAAGATAGTAAACGCAAAGCGCATTTGTTCCCGAATCGTCTTCGCGCACTGCATATCTGAAATCTGCGACCACCGCGTCATTAGTTGACGTAGTATTGGTTGGTGATGACTGAAGAATAAGGTCAAACACGTTTTTACATTCAGTCGCATTCACTGTCGAAATAAGCGTGTTGCCTGTTGGGCTACCTGTTGGGTATCCAATGGTGCCATCAACTCCAACTTGAGTTTGGTCATAGGTGACAACCGTACCGTTACCATTCCCGTTATTGCCGCTTGGTCGACCTTCTACTTCCCATTGTGCTCTTACAAGGCCAACGGCAGCAGCGAAGCCACCCGCAACACCTTCTACACTGGCTTCACGGGCTTCATCAGTAACGTCGATAAAGCGCGGTAAAGCAGTTGCCGCAAGCAAGCCTAAAATAATGACAACAATGATAAGCTCAATAAGCGTAAAGCCTTGCTGTTTGGTGTTCATACCATCTCCTAAGTTACAAAATAAGCGATTGTTCCAACGCTTAGTTACCTGTTTACTTCCCTCACAACGCCGCTACCAGCGTTATACTCAAACCAAATTTTGTCTTGAATGCGAAATACACATTGCAAATATCCATTCGCGTATCTATCGCTAACCGATATTTCGGATGACACATCGGCCTCTCTTAACGTTGCCAACGTGTATAAATATTCACAGGCCTTTCCCTGACCTTCTTTAAAGCCTTCAGGCCATCCTTTTCGGTTAACGAACAACTCGGCCGCAACGTCTTTGTGCTGTCTTATATTGCCGCTAGCATCAAACTCAGTTTCGTAGATCAACACCGTTTGTTGTTTGGTCTTTATCCACTGCGCCCTTGCCAACATAATCACGCGTTGAAACTGGGCAACGGCGTTTTCTTTGTTAACTTTTTCAGCTTCTTCAATAACGGGGGTCGCGTGATATACAACCGATGCAGCAACAACAGTCAGCAGCATGCCAATCACAATAAAGTTCAATAACCCTGTTTTGGCGCCAGCCACTTTATTCCCCAGTAATAATCGCGCACACTTAGCCGCCTTTTACCGCCGACATCATGTTCCACATAGGTGTAAATATGCCAAGCGCCAGTATCAACACCATTACCGCAACAAACCCTATCAATATAGGCTCTATCTTGGCCGTTAAACTTTTCAGGTCGAAGTCGACCTCGCGTTCATAATAATCGGCGCTTTCTTCTAAAAGCTGCTCTAAACGCCCCGTTTCCTCGCCCACTGCAATCATCTGTAATACAAGTGTAGAAAACAGTTCGCTATTTTTCGAAACGCGTAACAAACTATCGCCTTTTTCTATGCCTTGACGCATTGTTTTAATCCGCATCTGCATGTGAGCGTTATCAACGGCATCGGCGGTTAATGACAGCCCAGCGGTTAACGGCACACCTGCACGCAAGATCATTGAAAAACTTCGGCTATATCTTGCTAATAATGATCGCTCAATAATGCTGCCTACAACAGGCAACTTTAGTTTAAATTTGTCCCATTTGAGTCGTCCATTAGTCGAGTTAACGTATTGTTTAACAGAGATAATTGTTGCGATTAATACGATTAAAATTAGCCACCAATAGTTAACGAAAAAGTTTGAGGTTCCGATTAATACGCGGGTCATTATGGGAAGCTCGGTGTCAAAGCGCTCAAACATTTGCGTAAATACAGGCACTACAAACAGGTTTAAAATAAACATAGCGATGGCAAGTGCGATTAACACGAAGGTGGGATAACGCAATGCAGACTGTATGCGCTTTCGGGTTTCTTGCTCGCGTTCGAAATACAGTGCCAGCTGCAAAAATACATCGTCTAGTTTACCCGTGTTCTCGCCCACAACCACCACTGAGATGGTTAAGCGTGTAAACACTTTTTCGTACTTAACCATAGCCGAAGATAAGCTTCGTCCTTGCTCTAGCTGATCGGCAATATCTTTAAGAATTTCTTGGAAGCGTTTGTGAGAGGCATTCTCACTTAGCCCTTTTATAGCCCGAATGATAGGAATACCCGCTTTCAGCAACGAATACATTTGGCGAGAAAAGATGATCATTTCATCTAACCCTACCTTTTGCTCCAACAAGCTCCCTATATCAAATCCACTACTGTTGTTCGTACCCGATACTTTTTTTGTTTCTTCAATCGAGATGGGTACAATGTTTTGCGACAGTAAGGCTTGCGCCGCGGCTTGCGCTGACGCAGCTTCAATTATGCCTTTTAAAGGCCCGCCCTGTGCCGACTTACCCGCGTAACTAAACTGAGGCATTAGTGGTTCACAACCTCTGGTACAAACTCAGCCACTTTGAAAACTTCGTCTAAAGAAGTTTTGCCTTCTGCCGCATAATCTAGCGCCATATGAGACAGCGGAACAAAGTCTTTGTTTGCCTTTGTTGCATCAACAAAACCCTGCGTATTGTCGTCGCGCAGCGCTTCCATCATGTCTTCATTCATTTCTAAAAACTCAAAGACACCAATACGTCCTTTGTAACCGGTATGATTACAGCTGTTACAGCCTCGCCCCTTGTAAAAACTAGCGTTTGTAAGTTCAGGTTTTAAAAAGCCAACCCAGGCTTGTTCTTGCGCAGAAGGCGCTTTTTCTTGCTTGCAGTTCTCACACACTCTACGCACAAGTCGCTGTGCTAACACACCACGTAACGACGTAGCCACAAGATAGGGCGCCGCTCCCATATCAATAAGACGAATAGCACTGGTTACAGAGTCATTGGTGTGAAGCGTACTCAATACTAAGTGGCCCGTTAACGCGCCTCTTAATCCAATTTCAACGGTTTCTTGGTCACGCATTTCCCCCACCATGATAATGTCGGGGTCTTGACGAAGTGTGGTACGCAAAATAGCCGCGAAGTCTAAGCCGATTTTGCTGTTCACCTGAACTTGATTAATGCGAGGTAAGCGGTATTCAATGGGGTCTTCAGCGGTAATAATTTTCAAATCAGGTTTGTTAAGCTCGCTTAGTGCGCCGTACAAGGTTGTCGTTTTACCTGACCCTGTTGGCCCGGTTACCAATATCATGCCGTGAGGGCGGTTGATAGCGGCGCGAAACTTTTCCGCCATAGCATCGGGCATTCCCGTTTGGTCTAACGTTAACAGGCCCGCAGACTGGTCTAGCAAACGCATCACTACAGCTTCACCATTTGCCACCGGCATGGTGGATACACGCACATCGAGGACGTGGCCTTTTACCTTGATATTGAAGCGGCCGTCTTGCGGTATGCGCTTTTCAGAGATATCTAAGCCCGACATCAGCTTTAATCTAAGTACTAGTGCCGAAGCAATCTTTACTTGGTTTAATGTATTTTCCTGTAACACCCCATCAACACGTTGGCGAATACGAAGAATTTTTTCATCTGGCTCTATATGAATATCTGATGCTCGCACCTGAACCGCATCCTCAAAAATAGAGTGAAGTAGCTTTACTACGGTGGCATCAGAGGTGGTATCGTCTAAGGCAGAGAGTTCAAAGTCGGCTTCATCGGCGTACTCTTCACCTAACTTTTCTGCAAATGACGCTATATCCTGGGTACGACGATAAACGGAATCAAACGCTTCTAACATCTGATTTTCTTGAACTATTGCCAGCTCGATATTGCGCGGCGCTACTAGCGGACCTAACTGATCAAGACCGCCTAAGTCGGTGGGGTCGCTCATACCTAGCAGTACTTCCTCATCATCAGCCTCAAGCACCAGCGCGCGGTAGCGCCTTGCATAGGCTTCAGGAATAAGCTGCGCTTGTTCAGGGTCGATACGGCGTTGTGTAATATCTAAAAATGGAATGTTTAGCTGTTGTGCAAGAAAACGAAGCAGTTGAGGTTCGCTAATGAACCCCAAGTCGATAAGGGTATCACCGAGTTTCCGGCCTGATGAACGCTGAGCCGATAATGCGCTATCAAGCTGTTCGCTGGTAACAATGTTTTCATGGACTAATAAATCGCCAAGGCGCATCTTTAATCGAGGTTGCATTAAGGTTGCTCCTGTAATTCGGTGAGACGCGAGCTAGCATATTTCGCTGACGCAGAAGAAAGACCGCCTATGGCAAGCGCTCTGGAATAAGACGATATTGCTAGCCGCTCGTCTGCTAACGCATCGTAATTAACCCCTAACGCCAGCCACCATTTCGCGTTATTGGGCTGTAGCGATGTCATGGCACTGAATGCCGACACCGCTTGTGCTGGTTTGTTAATGGTCTGGGCTGACGTGCCCTTTATAATTAAGTAATCGGCGCGTCCTTCAGCTAACGCTTTGGCGTCTAAGCTGTCTGGCATAAGGTTTAGCACTTCTTCAAAACGGCTTTCTTGCATCAAAATTTTCGCCATCAATTCCCGCCACATTAAGCTCTGAGGCGAAAGCATCACTCCCTCAGACAGAACTTGCAGCGCTTGTAGGCTATTGTTCTGCCCAAAGTAAAGTGCCGCCAGCTGTTTACGGGCTTCGTCATTTTCAGGGTGGGTAGAAAGTGCCAGGGTGAAGCTTTTCTGCGCTTCACCATACATGCCAAAGTTATAAGCCTTTAAGCCAGCCTCTAAGTGCACTGCACTTTGCTGCTGAGGGGTTTTAGGCGCCACTTCTACCACAGGCGGTCGCGATATTATTTCAGCTGACTTTGTTTCAGTTAACATTGTTTCTGCCGCGCCTGTCTCGGCCGGTGCTGCCTCGTCTGGTGCAGATTCGGCTGGCGTTGCTTTAACTGGTATTGTTTCGATTGGTGTATCTTTCCTACTATCTGAAGCGCCCACTCGGTACTGCGCTTCATCGTCTTCTCGCGTCTCATCAACGCTATTAGTGACGAGCGCCGCCACATCGGTAGGCGAGTTTTGAAGGGCTATATCGTTTTCTGATAAGGGGCTTGACCGCATCCCCTCAAATTCATCATTGGCTTCAAGGCCTGTAGTGCCGGTTTGGCCTTCCGCTTGTTCGTCGGATCCTGCCGATTTACCGGTTTGGGTGAGCCCCGGCACACGCTCGGTTTTTGTTAGCGTTGAATCCGGCGCTTGAGCGGCTGATTTATCTGCCTCTGTACTGCTGACAGTAGTACCGTCATCACGGTTACTAAGCACAGCGCTTAATACAAACCAGCCTAATAAGGCAATAATTGCGATGCCGATGAAAATTTTCGGCCAAAGAGGTCGTTGTGCGAGGTGAACCGTAGGAGGTAAACCAAAGTCTTCGCTTTGATTGCGCTTGTCCAATGACTTTAACGTGTCATTTAAGATACTCATAGGCTAGCCGCCCCGTATACGTGAAGCATACCCAGCGCGGCGACTACGCCAAGCGACAAAATAATAATGCTTTGCCTCGGTACAAGACGGCGCTTGCAATCGTCGGTATCTAATACGGCGCTAACCGTATGCGCCCAGTTCGCTGAAGCTTTACCCTGACCATAAGCGCGAAGAAGGATTTTGTGAGAGACAATATTAACCAGCCTTGGCGTACCTTTAGTAGCCAAAGCAACAAAGGCACGCAAGCCTTTGGAGATTAAGTGTTCGCTCCCCCCTGCCGTGGTCAACCTATGGCCAATGTAATAATCAACCTCAGCAGAAGTCATGGTGCGTAACCTATATGAAAAACTAATACGCTGGCGAATTTGCCTCACTTTTGGGTTATTTAAGTTATCGTCAAGTTCAGGTTGACCAAATAAAACAATTTGAAGCAGCTTGCTTTTTTCCGTTTCGAGATTACTAAACAGCCGAAGCATTTCTAGGGCGTCCCAACTTAGCGACTGTGCTTCATCAATGATCAGCACCGCCTGTCGGCCCTCTTTTTTAAGGGTTAAAAGCTTGGCCTCTATGGCGCTGTGCAAGCCCCGAATATCGCCTGTAGTATCGACATCAATACCGAGCTCTTTTGCAAACGCTAAGCGAAGCTCATCTGGTGATAGGTAAGGGTTGGGTAAATAGCAAGCCACAAATTTGTCAGAAAGGTGGTTGATTAACTTACGGCACAGTAGGGTTTTACCCGTACCAACTTCACCGGTTACTTTGATAAAGCCTTCAGACATACTCAACGCCGACAAAATGACTTTCAACGCTTCATTATGCGGCGCTAGCGCGCAGAAGAAGTCCGTATTCGGGGTAAGCGAAAACGGCATCTCGGTAAAGTGAAAAAAGCCCTGGTACATGGTTAGTTTCTATACCATTGATCAAGTAACGACTGGGTGCGAAGGCGCTGCTTTTCCCAGGTGTCGGGCTGTACTACAGAAGGGCGAATTAATATAACCAATTCGCGCTTACTTTGAGTTTTCGCTTTGTTCTTAAAGGCATTACCAATAAAAGGGATGTCGCCTAATAAAGGCGTTTTAGATTCTTGCTCGCTGGTAACGGTTTCCATTAACCCACCGATAACCACTATCTCTCCATCGCGGGCACGAATTACTGTATCTGACTCGCGAATATTACTTTGTGCAAGGGGCAGTAAAATTTGCTGGTCGCCCACTTGAATCACTTTAGTTTGCTCTGCCGTTTCCGTCACTGACGGATGAACGTGCAGGATGACCGAGCCGCTTCTATCTATTTGCGGTGTTACATCAAGTGCGATACCTGAAAAGAAAGGGGTAAGCTCAATATCGTTTTCGTTCTCAGTACTCGTTGTGCTCTGATCTTCGCTGGTAGAAACGTCAGTAACAAAATACTCATCTTGCCCTACTTTAATCACTGCTTTTTGGTTGTTTGTTACCGTGACCCTAGGGTTGCTCAACATCTGCACATCACCCTGGGTTTGCAGCATGTTTATAACACCGTCGAAGTCACCACGGGAAATACGCAACGTAGAGACCCCGCCAATATCAGTAGAAATGGTGTTACCAATGGCATTAACTGCATTGATTGCAGGGTCGATGCCTGCAGCGGTGTTCGCGGCGAAATTAGACGCCAGTGCGCCACCGCTAAAACCAAAATTGACGCTGCCAGTTAAACCGCTAGCAATTCGGTCCCAGCGCACGCCTTGTTGATAACCATCATTAAGTGTAACTTCGATAATGCGCGCTTCTAACACCACTTGGCGCTGTAAGCTTTCTTGGCTTTGATTTAAAAAGTCTTTCACTACCGCAATTTCACTTGGCAATGCGCGTATGGTAACAAGCCCCGCCTGCGGAGAAACCACAACTTGGCGACCTTCGGTGGGTGAAACCAGTACTTTAAGCGCTTCTTTTAAATCGCTCCAAAAGTCGTTTTCACTGGTGGTTTGTATGTTAGAGCCATTAAGCTGCTGAATATTGTTGCCACCAAGCCCACCTTGACCGCCAATACCGCCTTGTCCACCTAATGAGTTACCGCTTATATTATTGTTACCGTTGACACCGCCATTATTGCCGCCGTTATTTTGGTCTTGTTCGCTTACGCCACCAGCGATAACGCTAACGTTTGATACACCAAACCGTTTGATCATTAAAAAGTTAACCGGAATAGACTCTGTTTTTAATTGAGACGGCATAACTTGAATAACCTTGCCTTCTAAGAAGACATCTAGCGGATACATTCTCGAAATAATGGTTAATACATCGTCAAGGGCAACCTCTTTTAGCGTTAGGCTAATTTGACCAGATACCGCAGGGTGAACCGCTACGCTGTAGGGTGTATCTTCCACTAACGCATCAAAGAAGGGGCGCACGTCTACGTTATTCGCTGACACTGCAAAGGTCTTTTGCGATGTTGGTGCTGGAAGCGCTTGATAACGAGCAACTTCCGACAACAATTCCTGATTAAGCTGAGGTGGAGGCGTTGGCACACCGGTGGGCTTATTTTGCGAGCGGTTTAACTCGTCACGTATATGAGGTTTCACTTCCTCGCCAACACCGTAAGTTTGACAACCACTTACTACAAGCGCCGCTGTCAAAAAAAATGCGTGTAAAGTGAGACTACTTTTTAATTTCATATGCATACATTCTTAGTGTCTGTTGCTGACGTCCGTCAGTGATAACCACATTTTTAGGATTAATTTTCGAAATGGTGTACTCGTCAAGCGTGTCGCCAACTCGGTAGGACTTTCCCGAAATAATGGCGCTATAGCCTGTACTGCGTTTAAAAATAGATTGAAGCGTTAACTCGCCCGCAATGGTATTTTTATCGCCAGGCATAGAAGCCTTTGAAACCGCCGGTTTGGTTGGGTCTACCGCCCCTGATGCGGTTGGCAGGGTCACACTGACTATCGCTAACGCTGTAACTACAATTTTAAATAGCTTCACCATAACTCCTTACAGCGAAATAAAGGTTTCGTTATTGCTAACCGTTGCCAGACCAAGCGCCAATGTAGCGTTTGGGTATTGTGCAACGTGGTAAGCAAAGTCAGTTACTATCACCTTTTCTGGCGACGCTTGAAGACGCGCTAAATAGCCGCGTAGGTCAAAATAACTACCTTCAATAATTAAGCGCATGTTATGACGATAAAACGGCGTGCTTTGCGACTCTCCCTCGCCAAAGCGAACGATTTGAGTAGGCTCAACGTTGAAATTAACCAAACGCACGTTGTTTTCTTCGTTTAATAGCGTCATCAGTAATTCCGGCATTCTGTCTGCTGCCACGAACCCTTCGTTCAATGAAAGTAGCTCTTCATCTATCGCAAGTAAGGCTTTTCTTGCGCTATCCAGCTCTTGCTGGGTGCGCTGCGTGTAATCGATAGAAAGCGCCTGTTGAACGGCATCTCGTTGAATAACCAAGGCGTTGTACTCACTGCTTTTTCTTTTCACTGCTTTGTCGGCTGTTGATAAATCGTCAAGCGCGGGCAAAATACCAAACCAGAAGAACAGATATACGATGAGGCCAAAACTCACCCATAAAATAAGCTGCTTTTCTCTCCCCTCAAGGGCCGAAAACTTTTCAGAGAGTTGTTGGTACTGGCTCATCATCCTCTCCTTCAAAGTCGGTAGAAATTAAAAATTGTTTTACGTTGTCGGTATCTTCCACTTCATCAAATTTCACCGATGAAAAGGCTTTACCTTGAAAAAAAGGAGACTGCTGTAACTTTTTAAGCCACTGGGGTATTGATGAAGGCGCTATTGTTTGCCCAGATAGGCGAATTTTCTGCGTATCTATATCAATGCGGGTTAACCATAGGTTTTGGTTGTGATAGTTCGCTAAATCATCCATCACTTCACCGTATTTTGTTGCATCGAAGGAAAGCTCTCCACTTTCAAGGTACGCCAGTAACTGCTTTCTGTTTTCTATTTTCGTATTTACCCGCGCTAACTGCTGCTGTAAGTTTTTGGTATCTCGTTTCTTCTCAAGTGCAGCGGTTAACGCTTTTATTTCGTCATTTATTTGACTCACCGCCGCCGTCTGGTGCTTTAGCGTTTCCTGCTTGCCACTTAAAGTTACGTTGAGCAAAACCACAGCTGTAAGCATTACGGCAAAGGCAACGCCATTAACCCAAAGTACTTTTGCGAGGGGGAGTCGCTCTTTTTGAGGCTGCAGTGATGGGTGGTAAAGGTTTATCGTTCTTTTCAATGCGCTTCCCTCGCTGCAACAAGGGCACTAGCCAGCGCAAAGTGACACGAAGGGTCAACCACATCAGACAAATCAAGTTCAGGCGAAAATACATTCATCGCTGCCGGTTGAAACGGTTTTAAGCGCTCTATCACTGGCATACAATCAAACTGTGTTTTAAATAGGATTTCTTTCAAAGGCGGCTGCTTCAACTGAGACTCATAAAAGTCCATTGAACGCTGAATTTCTAAGCCAAGTGTATCGCTTAGCTGTGACAGGTCTGCGTTACCGTTTGCCTTATTTACAAACCCTCGTAGACGTCGCGATAACCATATTGCACGAGAGCGGACGATCATCAAAAACGGTTCGCTGTTAGATTCTTGTATTATGAGTAAGCGTGCATAGTCGTCGTCGGGCACCATTTCAGTCGCTAACACTTCTTTGGTGTGAATATGGGTTAAGGTTTGCCCTTTCTTCTTAGACATACTCTCGACTACTGCTGAAAGCGAAGATTTTTCCGCAGCGAATACATCTATCTTTTTTGCACCAGTACGGGTTTGAACAGGGTAATCAATATAGTCTAAAACAATGTTGCTCGCGTCATAAGGGACAAGATCACCCAAAGTCCACGGTAACGCGGTGGTAATATCTTCTTCTGGTACATCTGGTTTTTCTACCTGCACCATGTGATACATATCTTGGGAAAGTACGACAGATACGCGACAGGGCGCTTTTTCAAATGCCGTTAATGCATCATTGACCTGTTTATCAAGCGATTGACGTGGGTCAAAGGGTACAGACGAAACTGAACTAAGCGACACAGTGCTATTATCATAATCGATGGCAACAACATGCAGCTCAGCGGCACTCACCGATACCCCTACTGTGAGCGTTGTTTTGTTTGTTTGCGAAGAGAATAAGCCCGTTAGCATATGTCTACTTAGTTCGTTAATATCCAGTAGTATCTTATAATCGACAATACCTTAACGCGCCAATCAGTTACATGGCACTAACACAAAAGTAGACTAATTATCTAAGTAGAACAAACACCTACATAAGTATAAATTTATATTAATAGACTCAGTTTACGGTATGTAATTATTCATTTAGATTCGTTACTGAACCCGTTGCAGGGTAGTAATCAAAATGAGCGCCTCGACTTAGGCTATAGCGGCACCAGTAATTGTCTTCCCCCTCATCGAGTTCAGCATAATACCTTGCATGAACTTTAAAACCGTCGACGCGCAGCGGGCTTGCTACTAGGGATTTCCATATTTTTTCGCAACCAGGGTCGGATAAGTCTGCAGTAGGCCAACCCTCGTGATTCATTCGAACGGGTTTTCGGTTGACCTCATTGCCCTTTTCATCGTAATGGATAAGCATAATCATGGTGGTAGGTTGACGTACTCGCCACTGCCAGTGGGAAGAAACAACGTGACGTTTGAAGGTATCTAACTGAGTGGCAAAGGCTGTCGTTGTGGTATCTTCTTCCCCCGTGTGCAAAACGTTAACAGCAACACCTAAAGATATTGCAAACAAGATGGCCACTGCGGCTTTAATAAGATTTGCGGTGGAAGATATTTTTTCTTTGTTTTTTTTCACCGATGTTCCCTCTGCCTTTACTTATATTAGATAGCGCTATACACACTGCCTCGCTATTCTATCGGCATTCTGAAGGAAATATAAAGTACGGTATAAACAATCCTTAAATGAAAGTCGTCTGTCTATGCATTCGCATTAGTGGCCTCTGCTTTCTGCAAGACAGTCACACCCCAGAAATCGCGATCTTTTTGCTTAAGCTCCCATCCGTTTTTTATTAAAAATTTCCCTGCGTAATAGTTAGTCATACCATGCCCGAAAAGCACGATTCTTTGATGTGTTTCACTCAATTTTTCAACATGGCAAACAAGCTTTTTCACTCTTTGCTTAGCAAACTTAAAGCTTTCGAAGCGACCTGTAACCCCTAAAAACCATAGTGCACGGCTTAGTACTACCCAATGCCAACTGCGCAAAGTAAACGGGAGTTTATAATAAGGAATATCCATCTCTTTTAAGTAAGGCAGTTCTTCGTTTACTTCCGTTACGCCGTAATATGCAGCAGAGAGCTTGGCTCTTAACAACGGACTTGTCACGATATAGCTATTTTCAAGAGGTACTGTCTTTTTAGGGTGGCTAGCGGGGTCAAGAAGCGACTTATTATATTGACGAACCCAGTTTGCGTAGCATGCCGAGTTTATCTTTTCATTGTGTGCAGAAAGCGGCTTTCCATGACGAATAAATACCACTTCTCTGATCTGATTGTGAGCCATAACGTCCTTGTTTCTTACACGCGTAAATAATGGTTAGGTTAGAGAGAGACTGGCCTGTTTGCTACCTGACGACCTATTGTCTAAAAAAGCATCAGGCCGTGTAGCCACAAAAGTGGGCTTCACGGCTTTGGTGATTTTAAAAGGTTACGCGCTCGCAGCTGTTACACCAACCGTGTCGGTCGTATCGGCAACTTTACTGGAAATATACTGCGCCAAGACCTCTTGCTGCGTTTTATTTAAACGCAACCCATGCTTGGTTCTTCGCCATAGCACGTCTTCTATTGTGTAAGCCCATTCACAATCGATAAGGTAGTCGACCTCAGCGCGATACATGCCGAAACCAAAATCCTCACCCATTTCTTTTACAGACGTTACGCCTTTTAGAAACTTATAGCACAACAAACCGTACTGGCGGGCGTATCGCTGTGCAATAGATTGTTCTAGCCACGGGAACTCACTAATTAGTTTTGAAACCAGCGAGGCTTGATCTTCAAACGCGCCTCCCGGCAACGGCACTTCTTTCGTCCACGCTTTTTTCGCTTTTGGAAAACAGGTTACGAGTTTATCAACCGCGTGCTCAGCAAGCTTTCGGTATGTCGTTATCTTTCCGCCAAAAATATTAAGTAAGACAGGCTTTCCAGCTTCACCTTTTAATTCAACTTTGTAGTCGCGGGTGAGCTCTTGCGCAGACGCATTTTTTTCCTCTAAAAGAGGGCGCACGCCACTGTATGAATGCACGATATCATTTCGGGTAATCTTTGTTTTAAAGTAGTGGTTAACCACATCGACAAGGTACTCCGTCTCTTCATCTGAAATCGCAGCATCAGACGGATTACCTTTAAAGTCCTCATCTGTCGTGCCAACCAAAGAGAAATCCCCTTCATAAGGGATCACAAACACTATTCGGCCGTCTTTGTTTTGAAGAATATAGGCCTCATCTGTGTCGTATAGCTTAGGTACAATGAAGTGACTACCTTTCACCATTCGCATGGCGTTAGGGTTGTTAACATTTACCAGGCGATCAAGGAAAGAAACAGCCCAAGGGCCTGCCGCATTCACAATCGACTTCGCTTTGACTGTAAACGTTTTCCCTTCAGCGGTTTTAAGTTCTACGCACCACAAATTATCTTGTTTTTCTGCTTTAACACACTCGGTTCGAGTATAAATTTGAGCGCCTTGATCCTGGGCAGCTAACGCGTTAAGTACCACTAGGCGCGCATCATCTACCCAACCGTCAGAATATTCGAAACACGTTGAAATATCGCTAACTAAAGGGCTTTCACTGGTGGTTGAAAGCTTGCGCGAGCGAGGCAACATGTTGCGCTTTGCCAGTGAATCGTACATGAATAGGCCAATTCGAATCATCCAGGCTGGACGTAGATGCTTTTGATGAGGAAGACGAAAACGCAAAGGCCACATGATATGCGGCGCTTTCTTCAACAGTACTTCCCGTTCAGCTAATGCCTCTTTAACCAAACGAAACTCGTAATGCTCTAGGTACCTAAGACCACCGTGGATGAGTTTACTGCTTGAAGATGATGTCGCACCAGCTAAGTCGCCTTTTTCACACAAAGCAACCGACAGCCCTCGGCCCGCTGCATCAAGCGCTACACCCACGCCATTTACACCGCCGCCTACGACTAAAACGTCTAGCGTTTTTTCAGATTGTTTGTTGTGAATCATACGTTACCCCAAATGGTCGTTATATAGTTGGCTATTTGACAACCAAAAAGAAAACATGTCAACACAAAACGAACAGAAACGAACATTTAAGGAAATTAAAGAAAGTTAAGGAAACGAGATTGAACAAGAAAAAACGAGGGTAAAATAGAAGAGGGAGCCTTGTTAAATGACAGGCTATAAAGGAGAACGAACCCGTTTAAACGAATGAAAAAATAAAGCAGTGAAATTATTAGGCTGAGCAGCGCAGTATTAGGTGTAGGTAATCAAGCTTTAACAAAAGCTATATTGTTTTCTTCAATAATGTCACTGATAGCCGGTGGAGGAGTTTTGTCGCAAACAAGGCAGTCTACTTGAGATATATGCCCCTGCTCTACCATAGCCCGACGCTCGAATTTACTATAGTCAGCTGCAAGAATAACGTGTTGGGTGTGTTCCAATATGGCCTGTGAAACTTTTACTTCTCTGAAGTCGAAATCGAGTAATGCGCCATCTGCACTTATTCCCGAAATACCGATAATGCCATAGTCCATACGAAACTGACTGATAAAATCGCACGTAGCCTCACCAATAATTCCGCCATCTCGGTACCGCACTTCACCTGCAGCAATAATGACAGAGAAATCCTCTTTGGCGGAAAGAATAGTAGCAACGTGAATATTGTTCGTTACAACGTGGAGATTTTTATGGTTGAGCAGCTTTGTAGCAATCATCTCTGTGGTTGTACCGATGTTGATAAACAATGAAGCACCATCGGGTATCATTGCCGCCACAGCTTCGGCGATTTTCTCCTTCACTTCACTGTTTTGGGTCTTTCGCTCTTGATAAGGGGTATTTTCCCAACTTCTATTTAACCCCGCCCCGCCGTGGTAACGGCTCACTACGCCACTTTCAGCAAGTTGATTTAAATCTCGTCGAATAGTTTGCGGCGTAACGTCGCAAGCACTAACCAAATCATCAATAGACATGAAACCATGCTGCTTAATAAGGCCAACAATTTTTTCGTGTCTTTGTGTTTGGTTCATTACGAGTCCTGATGAATTTAAAATTATAATTAATTATACGTGCTTAAAGACAAAGTTCCCACGATTAAACGAACATGAAATGTTCGTTTTCGAAAATATAGCATTGTTAAACCCGTGTAAATAATGCAAACTCTACGAAAACTATCTTCAGGAGTGACCTTATGGGACAACATATTCTTGCCATTGACCAAGGCACAACAAGCTCTCGCAGTATTATTTTTTCTCCGAAACGCAGCATTGATGCCATTGCGCAACAAGAGTTCTCTCAAAAATATCCAAAGGACGGCTGGGTGGAGCACGATCCCGAAGAGATTTGGGAAAGCGTTGTATCTACTCTGAAAGAAGTTTTTAACAAATGTAGTGTCGCTCCATCTGACATCGCCGCCATTGGTATTACCAACCAGCGCGAGACAACCTTGGTATGGGATAAACACTCAGGTAAACCCGTATACAATGCAATCGTGTGGCAAGACAGACGCACTGCACAATACTGCCGTGATTTTAGCGAAGACGAGGCGTTTGTTTCTTATATAACCGAAGCAACAGGGCTTTTACTCGACCCTTACTTCTCGGCCACGAAAATCGCATGGATATTAGATAACGTGGAAGGCGCCCGCGAGAAAGCAGAAAACGGCGATCTGCTCTTTGGCACAGTGGATTCATATCTTATTTGGCGTCTAACCGGCGGTGAATCGCATAAAACCGACGCGACTAATGCGTCGCGCACCATGTTATTTGATATTCACAACCAGTGTTGGGATGAAAAGCTATTAAGTAAATTCAATATCCCTGCCTCAATGTTACCTGAAGTTATGGATTGTGCAGCTGACTTCGGCGTTATTAAAGAAGAGATTATTGGTAGGGCCATCCCCATCCAGGGCGTTGCAGGCGACCAGCAAGCCGCATTGGTAGGCCAAGCCTGTTTTGAAAAAGGTATGGCAAAAAGTACCTATGGAACGGGTTGCTTTATGATTTTAAATACCGGCGATGCGCCCCTGCAATCAAAAAACCGCTTACTTACCACGGTAGGTTACCGACTTAATGGCAAAACCACCTATGCATTAGAAGGCAGTATATTTATGGCTGGCGCCACGGTGCAATGGCTTCGCGATGGCTTAAAACTTATCGACGATGCCGCTGAATCAGAAGCACTTGCGCAGCGTGCCAGAGAAGACAATGGCGTGTTTCTAGTACCCGCATTTACTGGCCTGGGCGCGCCTTATTGGGATCCAGACGCGCGTGGCGCAATTTTAGGTTTAACCCGCGACACAGGCATTAGCGAAATCGTTGCAGCGGGACTTCAGTCTGTATGCTATCAGACTAAGGACCTGCAAAAAGCAATGGAAAGCGATGGCGCTCGCCCCACAACTATTCGTGTAGATGGCGGTATGTCGCGTAATGATTGGGTTATGGGCTTTCTTTCAGACATATTGGGCGCTGAAGTAGAGCGCCCTGAGATTACGGAAACCACCGCTCTTGGTGCTGCCTTCTTAGCAGGATTACAGGCTGGTGTCTTCAATTCAATCGACGATTTAACCCATTGTTGGAAGAGTGATAGCGTTTTCACTCCAAGATTGACCAAGCAAGAACGTGATCAAGCCTATGACGGCTGGAAATCGGCTGTTGCCCGCATCCGCTGTAGCTAATTTGTAGCGAGCATCGCATTAGAGCGTCCCTGAAAACCAAATAGGACTCTCCTGTTTGGCACAAAGGAAAACGATAAACCCTAATATTTATTATTAGGGCATTATCGTTTTCCTTCCTCCCATACCGCACCGTTCTACAAACAACTTGAAAGCTCTGTATTTAAGTAAAATCTCTGCATTCAAAAAGTTATTGTAGAGCCCTAAAAATCTAGCGTGCAGCGCTCAAACTCACCTCGACAGCATTCTTTGTTTTCAGCCTACTATTTATTACCGTCTATAAAACATTCAATTTCTCTGAATATTTTTATGGTAAACGTTTACCCAAATATGTTATAAAGTTGTTACTGTTTATGGTAGCCATCCCTACAAACGCCTACCAAGACGCTAAAAACACACTCGACACGACTCAAGACACTATTAAAAAATTTACCTTGGGGGTAATAGAATGAAGACACAATTCAAGTTAGGTTTGACTGCACTTGCGGTAGCGCAATGCTTAAATATCAGCATTGCTTCAGCACAAGAAGCGGCCGATGTTGATAAACAAGTTGATATCAGCGAAACCGAAGTTATCACTGTCCGTGGTTTCGGTAGCACATTAACCCGTTCACTACAGCATAAGAAGTTAGCTGATTCGACGGTAGAAATTATCTCCACGGATGACCTGGGACAACTTCCCGATGTGACAATCACTGATGCCCTCGCGCGCTTACCGGGTATTGCAGCAGACCGTGATCGCGGAAACGCGAGTCAGATTTCTATTCGAGGTATGGGGCCGCGCCTTAACCTTGCAACCATGAATGGCCGAGAAATTGTTAGCGGTGAACCAAGTCGTAGTGTTCGTTATGAACAATTCCCTGCGGAGCTTATTAGCTCAGTTGAAGTATTTAAAAGCCCTTTAGCAAGTAATATTGAAGGGGGTATCTCTGGCCTAGTTAACATGCAGTTCGTTGAACCCTTGACCAAAGATGAAAGGGCCGTCAACATCAGCGGGCACTTGATGAGTTACCCTTTAGCTGACGATATTCCCACAGCCGACTCCCAAGGTTATCGCGCTAATTTCAGTTATATCGACCCTATTTCAGATACATTTGGTATTGCGTTTGGCGTTGCCGTTCAAGACCAACCCTCGCTACAAAAAGATGTTACCTCGTGGGAATACAACAATGTTCCGGCTGATCAGGGTGATGTTAATGGTAATGGCATCCCTGAAGCGGCCCCTTGGGGAGCACAGACGGCTACGAAAGGCGGTGACAACCAGAGAATTGGTGCAATGACGGTACTTCAATGGCTACCAAATGAAAGTTTAGAGCTAAAGTATGACCTCTTTTATTCCAAATTTGATATTGAAGAACGAGAAGACCAAATCTGGTTCGACGGCTGGGGTAACTGGGGTGGCTTAAATAACTGGAACGTTGCAAATGCCAGTAACCCACCGCAAATCATTACTAAACCCGATGGTTCAGAACAAATTGTTGCAGGTGGAATGTTGTGGGGCGGTAGCCACACTGCAAATAATTCTACTTGGTTCCAAGAAAACGAACTTGTCAGTACAGGCTTAAATGCTGAATGGTTAGGTGACGTTTGGAAGGTAAATGCGGACATTGGCTATTCAGAAGCTTCAATAACTTCTCGCTGGGTGAACATTCAGTCTTGGTATTGGGATGCAGATGCTGATGCAAACGGCATGGACTATAGCTGGGACACTACCGCTGAGCGCTTATCCATTGGCACTGGTTATGACATGAGCGATGTTACGGATTACGGTCTTGATTATATGCAGGTGGACAACGACCGCCTGTTAGAAGATGAAATGATCACTGCCAAGCTTGATTTCTCTCGACCTATCGAGTGGGGAATTATTGATGCAATGAGCTTCGGCGGGCGTTGGACAGATAGAGAAAAAGACAATGATGTGGTTAGCTGGCAACAAAGTGTAGCCAATAGCAGTGCCAATGTAGACGCCTTTACTTACGAGCTTGGTGAAGGCTATGGCGTCCCTGCGCTTTACAGCATAAAAAATTGGTCAGAAGTAGCGCAGGAAGCGTTTGGCGGGATAGATAACCGCAACCAGCATACCCAGACTAATGCCGATATACTTAATAGCTGGAATGTTCAAGAAACTAATACTGCATTGTACGTTCAGTTTAATCTGTTAGGTGAAATTGGCGGTATCTCGTACACAGGTAATGTAGGTGTGCGCTACATCAATACCGAATCTACTTCAACAGGTTTCCAGCAAGCTGACGGGGGAGAGCTAACTGCGGTATCGATTGACCATGACTACAGTGAGGTGCTGCCTGCGCTAAACTTACGTTTTGACATTACGGACGATTCGCAAATTCGCTTTGGACTTTCACGTGCTATATCTCGTCCGCCACTCATTGAAATGCGTACAGGCTTACAAATTAATACATCTTCTACAGTTAACTCTGCTTCTGGCGGTAACCCTCAGCTAAATCCGTTCATCGCGGATCAAGTTGACCTGGGCTATGAATATTTCTTTGCTGAAGATGCTGCTCTTACCGTGTCACTCTTCTTCAAAGACCTAAAGAGTCATGTAGGTGCTGCTACAGATACTCTTAATATCAATGGTGAGAGTTACCAATTTACCGGCCCAGTGAACGGTGATGGTGGCCAGATTCGCGGCGTTGAAGTGATGTATCAGCAAGCGTTTAACATGTTGCCAGAACCTTTTGATGGCTTGGGGATTTATACCAACTACAGCTATACAGATACGAATGTGACTGAGTTTGAGCCTGAAAACAACCCATTGACTATGGGGGGCTTATCTAAAAATGTAGGTAGTTTAACCCTTTGGTATTACAAAGCAGGTATTGATGCGAAGGTGTCATATAACTACCGCAGTGCATACACTAGCGTAGGTAGCTGGGACCCAGGTGCCGTTTTCACTATAGATGACGAAGCCACGGTTGATGCCAGCATTGCCTACGAAGTGACCGAAAACTTCAAAGTAATGTTACAAGGGCAGAACCTAACGAATGAAGCGTCTACGTCATACTTTGACAACGACCCTACCCGACCACGTCAATACGCTGAATGGGGACGCCGTTACTTGTTAGGCTTCCAATACGCGATGTAAATGTGTTGTATCGGCACTGCTCTTTCAAATAAGGGCAGTGCCTTTTTGCGTTTAAGCCAACTAGGCTTGTCTATTTTTGATTTCATCCAGGCTAGAGCAATGACTTCTATTTCCCGATTTAGCTTTTTACTCTTTTGTCTGTTGTGGTTAGGCGCGTGCCAGCCCTTCATGTCTTCTTCTAATCCACCGCATTCTTCATCGCCTTTTCTAAGTGAAGTAGTTCCTTTCAATCAAGACTGGCAGTTTAAGAAGGCGGATGAGGCGCTTACGCCTGAGCAAATAACCCAAGCATGGGAAAACATTGCTCTTCCACATACTCCCCGGTTAGAGCCTGAAGTGGTAAACGACCAATGGCAAGGTGTTGCCTGGTATCAAAAATCGTTTTCAGTGCCGGCAGAATGGCTTGAGCAAGCGGTGTTGATTCGTTTTGAGGGCGCAATGAATGCTACAGAAGTTTGGCTTAATGATGAGAAAGTGGGTACTCACTTAGGTGGATATCTGCCGTTTACTCTCGATTTAAGCCCTTACCTCGTGTTAGGAAGGAATACCCTCCGCGTTCGTTTAGATAACCGTGACAATGACGTGACTGGCCCGAAGCCACTTACATTGCTTGATTTTAATACCTACGGTGGCTTATATCGCGATGTTAATCTTCTGGTAAAAAACACCTTGATGATTACTGATGAGATGCACGCTAACGAAGTAGCCGGTGGCGGTGTTTTTGTAACCTTCCCTTTTGTAGATAAAGTGAAATCTGAAGTAAACATTAAAACGCATGTAGCTAACACCAGCGGCGAAGAAAAAACGTTTACCCTTACCCAAACTTTGTCATTTGATGGAAGTGAAGTTCATGAGGTAAGCCAACAATACACCCTGCCGGCAGGTGAAAAGCGTCATTTTAATCAGTTAATTACAGTAGCTGAACCTGCCTTATGGTCTCCTCAGCACCCCAACTTATACACACTGGACACTGTATTGTCGCATGGCGATACAACTATAGAACATCAATCGCGAAACATCGGTATTCGCTCTTTTGTCTTCAATGATAAAAATGAGCTACTGATAAACGGTGAAAAAACCTTTCTTCGCGGTGTCAACCGCCACCAGGAATATCCGTTTGTCGGCTACGCAACCTCTGCTCAGGCTGATTACCGCGATGCCGTAAAAATCAAATCGGCGGGTTTCGACTACGTTCGATTGTCCCACTACCCTCACTCAACAGCATTTATGAAGGCGGCTGACGAACTGGGCTTAGTATTACTGGATGCAATATTGGGTTGGCAATATTACAACCCCACTAAAGAGTTCGAAGCTCATACCTTAAAAGCGTGTGCTGATTTACTACGCCGAGACCGTAATCACGCTAGCGTCATTGCATGGGAGTGCTCATTAAACGAATCAGACATGCCGGGCGAATTTATCGCAGCACTATCTGATACAGTACATGCCGAATACCCTGGCGCCTATTCCGCAGGATGGGAACTAGGCTACGATATTTTTGTACAAGCCCGTCAACACCGACTTCAGCATTACGAAACACCCACAGTCCCTTACATTGTATCTGAGTACGGGGACTGGGAATATTACGCGCAAAACGCGGGTTTAAATCAGGATAGCTGGCAAGATTTGCAGGAAGATGAGCGTACTAGCCGTCAATTACTAAATAGCGGTGAAAAGCGCCTGCTGCAACAGGCAAAGAACCTTCAAGAAGCCCACAATGACAACTTTACCGTACCCGCCTTTGCAGACGGTTACTGGGTAATGTTTGATTATAACCGCGGCTATGCCGATGACATTGAAGCTTCGGGTATCGCCAGTATTTATCGTCAGCCTAAATTCAGCTATTACTTTTTCCAAAGTCAACGGAATGCAGGCGAACACGCCCCGCAATTTGAAAGCGGTCCCATGGTGTATATCGCAAGTAATTGGGATGAAACGTCAAGCACTAATGTGCGCGTTTTCTCAAATGCCGAGCGCGTCGCGCTTTACCTCAACGATCGCTTAATTGCGACGCAAAGCCCCGACACTGATGCTTTGAGTACGCACTTAGCGCATCCTCCCTTTACCTTCTCAATAGATAACTTCGAGCCTGGTACATTGCGTGCTGAAGCGCTAATTAGTGAGAATATTGTCGCTCGTCATAGTGTCACAACGCCAGAGAACGCCACTGCGCTAACGCTACGACTCGACACCTCAGGTATTGCTCCTACTCCCTACGTGAAAGACAAAGTATTTATATACGCACAAATGGTAGATGCTAAGGGCAATCCTGTTCGCACAAATAACATCGAGCTGAATGCTGAAGTTGAAGGCGATATTAAATTATTAAATCAAAGCCCCATTACCACCTCTCAGGGAGAAGGCGCTTTATTAATTGAAATTGGTGAAACACTTAAAAACGCCAAAATCACGGTTACTGCCAAAGGTCTAAAACCTGCAACATTATCACTTGAAAAGTAAGGAAAGACCCATGCATATATTAGTCACCGGTGGTGCTGGCTATATCGGCTCACATACCTGTATCTCGTTAGTTGAAGCAAGCCATTCTGTTGTGGTAATTGACGACTTCTCTAACAGCCACGCCGAAGCACTTAAGCGGGTAGAAGGTATTTGTAATACAGAGATCCCTCATTATGAGGGTGACGTGGGGGATGAAGAGCTGCTCAGACGTGTTTTCTCAGAGCACACCTTTGATGGCGTCATTCACTTCGCCGGCTCAAAAGCAGTGGGGGAATCTGTTGAGAAACCTATGCTTTATTACCGAAACAACGTTACTGCCAGCCAGACTTTAATAGAAACTATGCATCAGGCTGGCGTACATACGTTAGTGTTTAGCTCTTCAGCGACAGTTTACGGCGACCCGCAAACTGTACCTATTGTGGAAGACTTTCCCGTCGGCGCGACCAATCCCTACGGCAGAAGTAAACTCATGGTAGAGCAAATCATACAAGATTTTGCGACTGCCACGGCTCAATTTAACGGTATTATTTTGCGCTACTTTAACCCAGTGGGCGCTCATCCTTGCGGACGGATTGGAGAAGACCCAAGTGGAATCCCAAATAATTTAATGCCTTTTATTGCACAAGTGGCCGTGGGCAAGCGCTCTCATCTGGCCGTATTTGGCGATGACTACCCCACCAATGATGGCACTGGAGTGCGCGACTATATACACGTATGTGACTTAGCGGAAGGGCATGTTCGCGCTTTGGAGCAATTGCATGGAAAACCGGGCAGTCACTGCTTAAATCTAGGAACGGGTAGCGGTGTTTCAGTGCTAGAGATGGTAGACGCCTACGCGAAAGCAAGTGACCGACCTATCCCTTATCAAATTGCTCCCCGTCGCCCCGGCGATGTGGCACAGTGTTACGCCAACTCAAGTCACGCTAAAGAGGTGCTGGGATGGCAAGCCACCCGCACCTTAGAAGACATGGTGAAAGACAGTTGGCGATGGCAGTCGTCTAACCCTAACGGCTATCGCGAAGCCTAACTTGTAGGAAAATTAAGATGTTCTCAAAAATATTCGTAACCTCAATCGTTTTGGCTACTATGGGCTTAACTAGAGCGGGCTTAAGTAGTGCAGTAAGTTTGACCGATACCACGTTACCCCCTACTCCCGTGACAGTAGAAAACGGCCGGTTGTTATGGGACAACGGCGACCCAGTCTACTTGTTTGGTGCCAACTACAGTGCGCCGTTTGCCTATGGATATCGCGCTATCGCTCGGCGTGGAATTGATCACAAAGCCGCGATCGATATAGACGTGGACCATATGACCCGGCTTAAGCTAAATGCTTATCGCATTCACGTATGGGACAAAGCCATCAGCGACAAAGAAGGCAATCTCATCGACAATGAATATCTTGAGTTATTCGATTATTTGATGATGCGCCTTCAAGAGCATGGCATTCGCGCTATCATCACTCCCATTGCATGGTGGGGAACGGGCTATCCCGAACAAGATCCCGCTGAGCCTGGATTTGCAGTGGGCTACAGCAAAAACGATATGAATGAAAAGCCTGCGCTTATTGCCGCCCAGCAGCGCTATCTGACTCAGTTTATGGCGCATAAAAACCGCTACACTGGGCAACCCCTTGGCAGCGACCCTGAAATTATCGCCTTTGAGCTTTTTAATGAGCCCAAACATCGCTTAGCTCCACAAAAGAGTGCGACGTATATCGAAACCTTAATTAAAACGGTTAAAGACGCAGGTGTTACCAAGCCTTTGTTCTATAACATTAGTGAACAAGGTGACCAGAGAGACTTTGCCAAAGCGGTATGTAACACGTCAATAGATGGTATCGCGTATCAGTGGTATCCCACTGGTTTATTAAAATACAGTGCGTTGAATACCAATGTACTGCCTGCGGTTTCAACGTATACCAACCCATTTAGTGATATCAGCGGGTGCAGTGATAAAGCGCGCATGATTTACGAATTTGACGCGGCGGATATCACAAATAGCGTAACGTACCCCGCGATGGCACGCAGCTTTCGCGACGCGGGGTTTCAATGGGCCACTCAGTTTGCTTACGACCCTGCGGTAATTGCAGACAGTAACTCAGACTACAATACTCACTACTTAAATTTATTGTATACGCCAGCGAAAGCAATAAGTTTGATGATTGCCGGTGAAGAGTTTCGTAATTTACCTCAGGACTATGAAGCTCCAGATTACCCGCAGAGTAACCAATTTCATCATACAACACTGGACTACCTCGCTGACTTGGCCGTGTTTGATGATACTAAACAGTTCTATTACACAAACAGCACCACTCGCAGCCCTAAAGATGTTGATAGCCTAACTCACATTGCAGGGGTTGGATCATCTGAGCTGGTTAAATACACGGGCTCCGGTGCATACTTCTTGGATAAACTGGGAGACTCGCAGTGGCGATTAGAGGTATTCCCCGATGTGATCAATCTACAAGACCCACATCAGAACTCTAGTCTTAACCGAGAAGTCAGTCGGTTGTCAGTTAAAGCCAATAGCATGACTCTTTTCCTTCCCGGTCTGGGCGAGCGCTTTGGGGTGACTGGTGTTAACGACGGCAACAACTACCAGTCTCAGGCTTCAGGAGGTAATTTCGTTGTCACGCCTGGGGTATATTGGCTATCACCATCAGAGGCAAAGCCACCAGGTGACATAGACTCGGCCTATTACTTACCGCCAATCAAACCAGGTGAAACCATAGTGACTCACCAACCCCAACGTCAGCGGACTCTTGGTGATACCCTGACCTTTAGTGCGACGGTGCAAAGTGTAACGCCTAATCCCCTCGTTACCTTAAATGTACGTTATGAGGGCCACAGTGACTTCGTTACTTTGCCTATGCAACAAGGAGATAAAGGGGTTTATCAAGTTACACTACCGAATGACAATACGTGGAAACTCTCAGGTAAATTGGAATACGCCTTTACCATTACTGACGGAAATACCACAGTAACTTACCCTGGTAAGCAACGTGGAAAACCGCAGGATTGGGATTTCTCGAATAATGCTTACTATCACACGATATTGCAACCTGCAGGCAGTCCAGTACTTCTCTTTAACCCAAGCGAAGCGAGAGGGACGTTTGTACCACCGCAAAACACGGTGAGCTGGCCGGCCTCTTCGGCGACCACCGATGGCGAAACAGTTACGCTCAAAGTCTTTGACGATAACCTTCAATCTGGTGGGCCATTACTGCGTACGGATCTCCCTAAAAATGCCACTTTGATAGACCGTACCTTGAAAAAATATAACGCTATTGCACTACGCGTTCGTTCATTAGGCAATAGCGACCGGTTGCAATTTGGCGTTATTGCTAACGATGGGCTGGCCTACGGCACTGATTTTACTGTAAGTGACGAATGGAAAACCTTGATTCTTCCTGTTTCGGCCCTAAAACCCACGGCGACCTTATTAACTCGTGCGTACCCTATGTTTATGCCAGTTACCATGGGGCCATTTGACGAGCAACCTCCTTTGGATATTCACCAGATCACAGGGCTTCAATTTATATTACCACCACTCAAACGCGCACCTAAAAACGGTTGGCGTGGCATTGAAGTGGGTAAAGTTGCACTGGTGAAGATGGAATAAGCTAAGTTACCGTAAGCATCTCCTCCATTTCCAACCTCACGCTAAAGTGATGAGTTTGGAAATGGAGTTCGGGATCACCAATTATTCAGGCGCGACGACTGGTAAAAAGGATTGGGTTGGTGTCACGTAAGATAACTTTTTAACTCACCTGATTAGCAAGTGACGCTGAACTATAGATTTTCGTAGAGCTCCAAATGAAGCCGTACTATCGCATGATTAATTGACCATAACTTTACTCCACCTTTCATCGAAAAGTGGTTTAAAAAATAAAGGATATCCATCTGCTGCAAAATTGATGTCTCTAAAAATTTGATTTTGCTTAGGGTTAGACATGATGTCCGTAAATGCATTATCTAAAGCATTAGTGACTATATGCCCTAGCTCACTTTTAGAACAAAGTACGCGTTTTGTTCCTCTTAACTCTTGCGATAGTTCGCTGATTTGATAAACATGAAGCACGTCGAGCTCTTCTTTTGGTAATACTGAAAACTCGCGGTGACCTACATATCCAAAGTCAATTCTGCCACTTTCCAGTAGCTCAATTGTATGCATGCCTAAATCTTTCCCTAAACCATTTAAACGCACCACATTATTCGGTGTAGCCCATTGCTCGACCGTATCGGCATAAACGTTGTTCACTTCGTCGTAAAGCACCGTTCTCAAGTTTTGTCGAAGAAGTGTTCGCAATGAAACGGACTCAAAATAACCCAACATTGGGTTAGCATGCCCGGCGACTAACTTCTTATTCGAGGAGGAATGTAATGCTTTTTTAGCAGCGATCAGTAGCGGTAAGTTAATAGAGGTAGGTTGGGTGAAATATCCCCATTCTACTCGTTCCTTCTGATAGGCAGCCCCATAAAAGCAATAAACTTTTTCAGAAGAATGCGTATTCCGGACTAGCGACCATGCACGCTTCACTGGGTAAACTTCAAACTTATGTTCATAACCATTTAAGTATGTAGAAAGATAGGCCATTACGTCGTAAAGCGGGCCCGCTGTAATGCTGACACCATTGCCTTCAAGTCCAAGCTCTGGTGGGCGTACCCAGGTCACTGTAGGCTTTTGAAAAGTGCATTTTTCACCTTCACATTTTCCACCTGTTTGGGCAAATAACATGCCGCTCTTTAGGGACAACAAAAGAAAAGCCACCACTGTTACTACTACTGACACTGTAAAACCCGATTTTTCTTACATGAGAATCTTAAACGCTCGCTGTTCACGCTTATTTGGTAAACCGCATAGGTGAATACTGAAATCATTTTAAGATAATTGAGAGAAGCTATGGCGGGCATCAATCTCATAATTAAGCGAACTTAGCTCAAAACAAAAAGCCGCTATAAAGCGGCTCTTATAATATTTTTAACACGTGATATGTATCAGGTAAACGGACTAGAACGGAATATCGTCGTCAAAATCGAAGTCTGGTTCAGCCATAGGCGGAGTCTTAGGCTGTGACGGGTTACCACCCTGCGGCGCTTGATTATAACCACCGCCTTGGCCCTGGCTCTGGTTATAGCCGCCTTGCTGGCCTCCACCTTGTTGTGGAGCCTGGTTGTAACCACCTTGCGCTGGCGCTTGATTATAACCGCCTTGGTTGTTTTGAGGACGCTGGTAACCGCCGTTTCCGCCGCCACCATCACCGCCGCGACCGCCAAGCATTTGCATTTGATCTACGATAATTTCAGTGGTGTACTTATCCTGACCTTGCTGATCTTGCCACTTACGCGTTTGCAATTTACCTTCTACGTAAATTTGCGAGCCCTTTTTCAGGTACTCTCCGGCAATTTCTGCTAAGCGACGGTACATTGTAAGGCGGTGCCACTCAGTGCGCTCTTGAACCTGACCCTGTTGGTCTTTCCAGCTTTCGCTAGTTGCTAGGCTTAAGTTCGCAACGGCGTTTCCGTTAGGCATGTATCTAACTTCAGGATCATTGCCAAGGTTTCCAACAAGAATAACCTTATTAACGCCTTTCGTTGCCATTGATGTCTCCTGTAACGTTTTTAGTGGCTTGCTGTATAACTCTTTTAATTAAGACATCAGCAAGCGCGAAAGTTCATCGAATATTAGCCGGTTAGTATATCGTATTTTATTGGGGAAATTTGAAGTTTTTCGCCCCACTTATACGCTACCAACTGCAACACATTCTAGAACTTAGCAAAATTTATTGTCAGCGTCTTCTGAACTTTCGCGTTGTTTTTCATAAAGTATGATAAGGGCGTATGAAGTAAATACGCCCTATCAATTTTACCACCAGGTAATGTAAAACGCTGCTGTAACAAGCACTACGGCTATTGATGCAACGTTGAACCCTTTCGTGGTTTTAAATTCAACATCGTTTATATCAACGGCGTTTTCACTGACCCCTTTTTTCTCTAGAAGCGAAACAACTACAGCAAGCGCAACGCAAAGTAGGAATACGATACCCACGCGGTCGATGAACGGTAGTTCTGGCCAAACTTGTCTAAATACAATACTCAGTACAAACGAGCCGAGCGCGGCAAGCAAACCACCGTTCGCCGTCGTTTTCTTCCAAAACATACCCAGCACGAACAGCGCGCAAATACCTGGTGTAAAGAAACCAGTAAACTCCTGAATGTATTGGAACGCTTGGTCGAAATTGCCCAATAGCGGCTTGGCAACAATCATGGCGATTATCAGTGCTACAAAGCTCACTATACGCCCTACTTTCACGTAGTGCTGCTGAGACTCGTTAGGACGCTTATCTTTATATAAATCCATAGTGAAAATAGTAGAGACACTGTTTGTCATTGACGCAAGTGAAGAGACGATAGCCGCAACTAACGCCGCAAAAATTATCCCCTTAAGACCGACAGGCATAAGCGTCATTAAGCTTGGGTAAGCTTGGTCAGGTTTAGCTAAATCAGGCACTATTAGCACGGCTGCAATGCCAGGCAGCACTACAATAAGCGGCATTAACAGCTTTAAGAAAGCCGCAAAGGCAATCCCTTTTTGTGCTTCCTGTACACTTTTTGCGGCTAACGTTCTTTGAATAATGTATTGGTTAAAGCCCCAATACGACAGGTTCATTATCCACATACCGCCTACCAGCACTGAAATACCCGGTAAATCCATATAGTGCGGATTGTCTTTCGACAATATCATGTCGAACTTCTCTGGCAACTTGTTAGTTAAATCGACGAACCCTTGAATAGCGCCATTGCCGTCACTGATTAAGTTCAGCGCAGTATATGAAAGGAACAAACCGCCCAGTACCAATAAAACCACTTGAATAATGTCGGTCAAGGCTACAGCTTTAAGACCGCCGTAAAGGGAATAGGTTAGCGAGAAAAGGCCAAGGAACATCATGCCGTAAATCATATCCACACCTGCGATGGTGGTAATGGCAAGGGCACCAAGCCAAAGCACAGCGGTGAGGTTTACGAAGACATACACGCCTAGCCAAAAGATAGCCATGACTTTTCGCACGCGATGGTCGTAGCGCTGCTCTAAAAATTGAGGCATGGTGTAAATCTTGTGCTTTAAAAAAATCGGTAAAAAGAACTTACCTACAATAAGCAACGTGATGGCGGCCATCCACTCGTAAGAAGCTATGGCGAGGCCTAATTGATATCCCGAGCCGGACATACCAATGATTTGCTCGGCTGATATATTGGCCGCTATAAGTGATGCGCCAATTGCCCACCAAGGTAAGCTTGAGCCTGCAAGAAAGTAATCGTTTGTATCTTTTTGGTGGCCCTGCTTTTCACGAGAAACCCACCACGCAATTCCAACGAGCGCGACGACATATACCACAAATAATGTGATATCTATTGATGCTAATTTCATAGTTTTTCCCAAAGTTTTTATTTTGGGTGCGGCGATTATTTTTATGCAGGGTACACAGGTGAAAAATTGTTTTTATTATTCTATTGGTTTTTGCCACACCAGTGTCACGCCTTTAAAAGGCGCGTTCGCAACACGCTATTTGCATAATTTATGTTCTAAAAACGTAAATATAGGCATCTCGCGTATGCGGGCTCTATTAGTATCACACTTTGTTTACTTTTTTTAACTAGAAATGTGCAAATTATGTAAAAAAAAGCCGCAATCCAAAGATGCGGCTTAAGGGACACAAACTATGCTAACGAATAGGGTGTTCGCTAAAAGGAGAGGTTTGTCGTTAAAAAATGGTTTTCGCGATGTGACTATTGAACTAAGCAAAGGCCCCTTGTGTCGCAGTACACACATAAATATCTGCGTTATAGCCAGTTTCACCAAAATACTTGTCGGCAACGACTTGCTTAACCGCTTCAACTTTATCGGTAGGCGCTAATGCCACCACGCAGCCGCCAAAACCACCACCGGTCATGCGCACGCCTCCAGTCTGACCTAATACGCCATCGATAATTTCGACAAGATAATCGATAGGAGGCACGGTAATTTCAAAGTCATCACGCATCGACACGTGAGACTGTGCCATCGCGCTACTTACCGTTTCAATGTCACCGCTTTTAAGTGCCTGACTTGCCGTTAGGGTACGGGCATTTTCAGTAATGATGTGCCTTGCGCGGCGATAAACCACGTCGGGCATATGCGGCTTGGCTTCTTCCAGCATTTCAATGGATGCTTCACGCAATGAAGACACACCAAGAAGAGATGCACCTTGCTCGCACTGCTCGCGACGCAGGTTGTATTCACTATCAACCAAGCCACGTTTAACATTCGAATTGATGATAACGATTTGATGCGAGTCTGGTAGTGGTGAATGCTCAATGGCTAGCGACTGGCAATCAAGCAGCATTGCCATGCCTTCATTACCCATAGCAGAGATTAACTGATCCATAATTCCGCATGAGCAGCCTACGAACGTATTCTCGGCTTTCTGCCCTAACAGTGCTGCCTGTACGCCATCTAGGGGCAACTCATACAGCGCGCTTAACGCTTTTAATATAGCCACTTCAAAAGATGCCGAAGAGCTTAACCCAGCGCCTTGTGGCACATTGCCCGTAACCAATAAGTTAGCGCCGCCAAAATCTGGAATGGCCTCTTTAAGTACTTTCACTACGCCGCGAACATAGTTTGCCCACCCTTGTTCTTGGTCATAGTTAATGTCTGACAACGAGAACTGGTTTTGCTGATTTTCGTAATCCATCGCGGTAACCACGATGTCATTATCTGCGCGCTTTGTTGCCGCAACCCACGTTCCAAAATTGATTGCAGCCGGAAATACGAACCCTTCGTTATAATCGGTATGCTCACCAATAATGTTCACTCGACCCGGCGCATGTGCGATTAACGCTGGCGCTTCGCCATACTGCGCTTCAAATTTTGAAGAAAGTACTTGGTTATCCATTCGTCTTCTCACGTTTTTTATAGTGCACTGTAGGCAGTGCTTTTAATCTGTCTGCTGCTTGTTCAGGCGTTAAATCGCGCTGAGCCTCTGCCATCATTTCATAGCCAACCATAAACTTGCGCACGCTCGCTGAACGAAGAAGTGGCGGGAAGAAATGCGCGTGAAGCGTCCATTCTTGGTGTTCATCATTATCGAACGGCGCACTGTGCCACCCCATTGAATAAGGGAAAGACGTCTCAAATAAATTATCGTATTTTGCGGTTATCTCACCAATAATTTTGGCAAGTGATAGCGACTGATGATCAGATAATTTATGCAGGGATTGCACGTTGAAACGTGGTAATAGTAACGTTTCAAAAGGCCACGCTGCCCAATACGGTACAACGACAACCCAATCGTCATTCTGGCAAACCACACGCGCTTGCTTCGCCACTTCCTGTTCTGCGTAGTCTAAAAGCATAGGCGTGCCGTTTTCAGTGAAGTATTGCTTTAACTGCGATACTTTCTTGGCAGGGTCAGTGGGTATGTGTTGCTGTGCCCACACTTGTCCATGAGGGTGCGGGTTCGAGCAGCCCATCATGGAGCCTTTGTTCTCAAAAACCTGAACCCAGCGATAGGTCTTACCTAGTTCAGCAGTTTGCGCTTTCCACATGTTAACTACGTCTACTCGCTCTTCATCAGTAAGCTCAGGCAGTGTTTTGCTGTGGTCAGGTGAAAAACAAATAACACGGCTACACCCCTGTTCGGTTTCAAACTGAAATAGGCCCTTTTTCTCGCTAGCTTGTTCTGTGTCTTGCTTAAGTGCGGCAAAGTCATTTTGAAAAACAAACGTGCCTTTGTAATCAGGGTTCACTTCCCCGTTTACTCGCGTATTGGTTGGACACAAATAACACGTTGGATCATAAGACGGCTTTTGTTCATTGTTAGGCTCTTCTGAGGCCCCTTGCCAAGGACGCTTAGCACGGTGAGGCGACACTAACACCCACTCCCCCAACAATGGATTGTAACGGCGATGTGGATCGTTTGTAGGGTCAAAAGGCGTTCCCATAATCACTCTCTCTGAATAGGCCAGCTACGCTCTAGTGCGCAACTTAAAATAGGGTTAAACGTTTACCCTAACAATAATATAGCATGCGTTCCGGTTTATCAATTAAGTAACAAAGAAAAATAATTGTTAAATTAATAACAATTAATTTTCTTTTACTAGTGTAGCGGAATTAGCCGGCTCTAAACTTATAGCGGATAGCGGCTTTAAAGGTTTCCTCAGGCTTAACGAAGCAGTTAGGGAAAGCCGGCTTATTCGGCGCATCGGGAAAATGTTGTGGCTCTAAACACAGGGCGCCGAGTTGTTCATCACTATCAAGGCTACCTGTATAAAACTGCAAGCCTGGTAGTGTAGTGAATAACTCCATCGAAATACCTGTATCAGGCGCCATTACAGTGGCTTGGGGTTCACTACCCTTTGCCGCACGAAGTACGTAGTTGTGATCGTACCCACCAACCATATCAAACAACGCATGCGATGCTTGTTGACTCGCTCTTTTTTCAATGGGGGTTAGTGATAAGAAATCGAATGGCGTACCGCCAATGTCCACTAATTTACCGGTCGGTAATAGCGAGCTGTCGGCATCAGTCACTTGTTCAGCATCAATGTGTAGCAGGGTACTCCCCACTTTATCGTCATTGCTCAAGGTAAAGTACGCGTGTTGGGTAAAGCTCAACGGGGTTTCTTTGTCTGTCGTAGCAGAAAGTTCGAGTGAAAGTTCATTGTTATTGTTTAATGTATAACAGGCTTCAACTTTCACATTACCCGGAAAACCGCCTTCCCCGTCAGGACTGTGCAGTTTAAAGGTTACGCTAGCACTGTTGTCTAACTCGTTCGTACTTGCCTGCCATATTTTTTTGTGAAAACCAGCAAAACCGCCGTGTAGGTTGTGCTCTCCACCATTTTTATCCAGCGTGTACTGCGTACCGTTTAAGCAAAAGGTGCCATGACCTATTCTATTTGCATAACGCCCTACAATCGCGCTGCGATAGCTAGGGTCGTCGATGTACTCTTGCAAAGTATCAAAGGTCTGAACACAGTGTATTGGTTTTCCCTCGGCATTTGGCACAGTGATGTCTTTTATAATACCGCCGTAATTTAGCAAGGTAACAGACATGCCATTGGCGTTATTTAATGTGAAAGCGTTGACCGTGTTACCGTTTACTTCACCGAATACAGATACGTTTATTTTCATAACAATATTTTTACCTTAATCTGCACAACTAAGGCGCTAGAGAACAGGCCTTAGGCTCACCTATTTAAATACAAACGGTGGAATTTGAATAATAAAGCGCAGAGAGGTTATACGTTTTCCGTTCTATTTTATAGCGTATAGCTGAATAAATATAAAAGGTGGGACCACTTTAAATTAAATAAATTCACCCCTTTCAAACGCAAATAACGTCGATTATTTATAAATTTGCTTAAGTGAGATGTTTATCTTTTTTTGTAAATATATTGTACGCTATGTCTATTAGGCCTAGTCGCCCCCATGCAATAAAAACGAAGTTTGAAAAGAAAATGGCAACAATAAAAGATATAGCCCAAGCCGCTGGTGTCTCATTGGCTACCGTATCAAGGGTTATTAATAATGGCCCGAAAGTGGGCAATGACACACGCAAGCGCGTTAAAAAAATCATGGAAGAAATGGGATATCGTCCCAACGCTAATGCGCGTGCGCTTGTAACAAAACGCAGTGCGTCGCTAGGTGTGGTCATCGCTGAACTTCACGATCCGTTTTTTGCCATGCTCGCCCACGGCGTCGAGTCGATAACGCGAAAGAACAACGTTCAAATATTGTTGAGCGCGGGCTCCATAGAAAAAGAAACCGAACTTCGCGCTATTGAAACCTTGTTAGAACACCGCGTAGAAGCCATGGTTGTTCACAGTAAAGCGCTAGATGATGAAACGCTTATCGGCTTTGCTAAACAAGTCCCTGGCTTTGTGCTGATAAATAGATACATTCCTGAAATTGCAAATAGGTGCGTGTGGCTAGATAACGTGACAGGCGGCCGCCTTATGGCCGAATATGCCATCAGTCAGGGTCATAAGCATTTAGCAGTAATTAGTAGCCAATATCGTATCGACGACCCTAACCACCGTTTAGAAGGTATTAGAAACGCTGTCGACAACGCAAAGTTAAGTTTGACTGAGAGTATGATTGAGTATGCCACCCCCGATCAGGAGGGCGGTGAATTAGCGATGCAGAATTTGCTTGCCACAGGCGCCCAATTTACTGCCGTGTTAGCATACAACGATGCAATGGCTTCAGGGGCGATGACAATGCTGCAAGATCATGGCATTTGTGTGCCCGACCAAGTGTCGGTAATGGGTTACGATGACGTATTGCTCGCTAAATACTGCCGACCTAAATTAACCACGCTTCGATACCCTGTGGAAATGATGGCAGCCAAAGCGGCTGAACTCGCATTGAAATATGCATCGGGCAGTAAGCCAGAAGACGGCCTAACATTTAAATATACCCCAACGGTAGTCAAACGCGACTCCATCATTCGAATTTAATACACGTTCTGGTACAGTTTTTTAAACCACATCCTATCGATGGCTATATAGCAATTATTAATACCTGCCGACGGCGGGTATTTTTTTAGCTAATTCTACGTGGTTTGGTGGCTGATTAATCGCAATTCGTTGTAATACTGCTCAAGCGTATTCTGAAAATTTTATGACAGTAAAGTATTGACAAAAATCACTGCTTGATCGTTTTGCTCCAGACTTTTATCCCCAATGGGGAAAATTGCCTGATCCTGTATGGCTTTACGATCAAATAATATTAAGATCAGCATCAATGGCTCTACAGCGCTTGATTTAACTGATTTTTCGTGATCCGACCAGAAAGTGCCTTTAAGATCGTGATCAGTTGTTCTATATGGCTATTAACAGACTTACCAACAAGGTTTTCCACGAGTTATCCACAACGAGTAAGGAATTCTTTATTGTGTAAATCTAGCTAAAAACTGGCGGTATTGTTCAATGGAATAGTCGCTTTTTAACGTTGCATTGTGGGTAGCGCTAGGAATAACTGAAATATACTTTTCGCTGCTTGATGCATCTTTTAGCAACTGCTGGCTGATGGGATAAGGCGTTATCTTATCGTCTTCACCTACTAGCAACCAAAGCGGGCCATCATAATGGCGCAGAATTGGCGCAATTTGCATGCTATGCACTTCGTCGTGAAGCTTCATATTAGTAAACGAGTTAGAAAACCCTGGTATCATGTTGGCAATTAAGTCTGAAATATTATTAAACGCGCCATCTAATACTAGTGCGTCAATACGCCGATTAGCGGCCACATAGCTTGCGAAATAACTGCCAATGCCTCGACCGTGAACAATTGTAGGAATAGACGCGTCGAATGCACTTTCTACATAGTCAAACTGGGTTAACGCATCTTGTTTAATAGCGTTAATGCTTAAGTCTTCTGCTTTATCGCTAGCGCCCACCCCCTGATAGTCTAACCACAAAATATTTGCGGGTAGCTTCCCTAGCCTATGTATAACGCTATTATTTTCACTTATCGGCATGCGATTGTCGGCAAAAAACACAATATTAACGATAGGGTTGGGATAAGAAACCGCAACACCTCGAAGGGTAAGGCCCTCTTTGTTTTTTACTTCAATACGGGTAATACCCGCAGCAGTTTTATCGTTTTGAATGGCAGCATGTAGCTTAGTGGTATCAATGGGCTGTTGTTGGGAGTCTTGATGAAAGAAGGCCGAAGGGGACACGTTAATTGCACACCCAATAAGTGAAACACTTGCAACTACACTGATTACCGCGTTTTTTAAGCTCATCATTAAAGAACTGTCCGTGTTGATTGGTTATAGCGAAATTTATTTTCAGGTTATATAGGTGTAATGGTTGTGTCGCTGATCAACAGTCCCTCACCTATGCTAAACAAGCTGTAACAGTTTGCAACAGTTGTTCTGTTTCTTAGCGATACAAACTTTCTTATACTAAAGACAATATTACTTGCATAATTTATCTGCATAAAACAAAAATAATTTAATGAAAAGTAGAACATTTTCCATGTCTTACGCTACATCACCAGCTCGACTTATTGTTGCCTGCTGTGCCCTACCCTTGCTTATTGCCTGCGAGTCTACGCCACCCGAGCTTGATTCATCATTAATTCCTGCGTCGCAGAGAAAAGACTATCAGCTAACCATGTCTAAAGCGAAAGCTTGTCCAATTAACTTGGCAGAATTAATCGACATACGGTCGAGTAAAGACTTGCTCGTTAGAAGCAGTAATGGATTAGAAGACACGCTCTATTCACTGTTACAGCAAAGCTTAGAAGCGATGAATGTTAGCCCAGATATTGAAGCAGCCAATAGCGTTAAAGTAGTACTAAATCGCGCGTTTATAAAAAGCTTAGGAAGTAATATGGTTGCCACTGTGGTGCTTAAGGTTAAGTACAAGCCTGACTATGCAGATGAGTATTCACCGGCCACCACCTTCAAAGGGCAAAGCGTGAATGTAAACGCCAGTGTCAGTGAAAAAGAGAGCAATCAGATTGCTATCGATGCCATGAAAACCGCCATTGATGATGCCACCAAACGTATAAAGTCGTCACTGTTACACAATTGCAAAAATGCGCTAAGCGAACTAGAGGCGGTATAAGCTTAAGAAATTATAGAGTGAACGCGATTGAGTGAGCGTAAGCGCTAAGCTCGAACTTTCAATCGGGCTAAGATTCAGTAGATAAGCCGCGTATTATCGACCATAAAGCACGCCATGCCACCGTCAACGGCCGCTTTTCGGCCCATGTCGGTATCTTCAAACACCACACAATGCTGTGGTGCAACGCCCATTAATTCCGCAGCACGTAAAAAGGTTTCAGGATGTGGTTTGCCTTTGCTTACATCATCTGCGGTTACCAACGCCGATAACTGGGCGAGTAAGCCATGCTCATTTAACACCATTTGCGCGTGCTGCCTATCTGAGCCTGTCCCCACAGCAATGGGTACGCTTCCCTTATAGTGATTAAACACGTCCAGGGTATCTTGAATAAGTCTGGGAACATGGTCTAGCCCTTCAAAGGCCTGTTTTTTATATAGAGCAACCTTTGCAGGATCATGGCTTTTGCCATACTTGGCATTCATGAGGTGTACGGTTTCAAAGGTAGGAACGCCACCTAAACTATATTGATAGTCTCGGTCGAAGGGGTAGTCGAATGCGTCACACGTAAGCTGCCACGCATCAATATGTGCGCCCATTGAATCGACCAAGGTGCCGTCCATGTCAAAAATGATGGCTTTGTAACTACTTAGGTCAATCATGGTGCTCCCTTCCTTTTTAACAAACCTTGTGGTGCTAACCTGTTTTGGTTTTTAATGCACTGCCCTTTTTACGCTGACAACACATCTCGCGCTTTGACCGCGTCAAAGTCGCGGTCAACCTTAAGGTATACCGCGTTATTTTGACTGTTTAATGTCACTTCTAGTACACCTGGTACTCGCATTAGTTCTGCTTCGATGCTGGAGATATTGGAATTATCAAACTCACCGTTCATCATCACACGCTTAACACGGCTCGCTTCCTTCACCCCAAAAATGATGAAGAGCCAAAGCAATGTGCTGGCAGCGCCAATACCGTAGGCGATGTCTTGAGACCAAATATCAGTAACCAAACCAGATATTACGCCTCCCAAAAATGCACCAAAAAACTGGAAACTGGCGTAAAGCCCCATGGCCGTTCCTTTTTGCCCAGCCGGCGCAATGCTCGACACCAACGCAGGAAAATTCGCTTCTAAGTAATTAAAGCCAGTAAAGAACAGCACGACCGCTGCCGTCACCCACCACCAGCTGTGGTCTTCCAAGCTAAGCGCTAAAAATGCGCCACCCATTAACACTACACCTGTGACAAGCAGCGATTTAGGCGTTCGCCCCCTTGCCATCCCCATCATTATAATAAGGCCAACAATGGATGCGCCTAGTACAGGTAAATAAACGGTCCAATGGCTGTCTAACGCCATATCGAAATTTAGCAGCGTGACCGGAAGCTGCACGAAAAGCAGCGTTATCATCATGTGTAAAATCATCACGCTGATATTTAAACGCCATAACTGAGATGAAAATACTAAACGTTTTAGCTGATCTTTTTGAGGAAGTGTATCGCCACTGCTCAGCTGTACACCGTTTGGGACAACCCATTTAACCAGCGGCATGCATAGAATGGCCAAGATGCCAGTAATGCCGAAAACGCCTGTAAGGCCATAGCTGTTGGCAATAAGTGGCCCTAAAATAACGGCCAAATAGAACGAAAAGCCAATGGCGATTCCTATGATGGCTAATACTTTAGCCCGCTGACTTTCGCGGCTTACGTCGGTAGCAAGTGCCATTATTGCACCTGCAATGGCTCCCGCACCTTGAAGAATACGCCCTACAATCATCATGACCATACTGTCGGCATTCGCGGCCACAAAGCTTCCCAATGCAAATACGGCAAGCCCTAACAAAATGACAGGTTTGCGCCCCCATTTATCAGACATCATGCCCATGGGAATTTGAAGCGCGGCCTGCGTTAGACCATATCCCCCCACGGCAAGCCCCACCAATAGCGGAGAATAGTCAGGGTAGTCCATAGCAGCAACCGCCAAAACTGGCATAACCATGAACAACCCCATCATGCGTAAAACGTAAACGGAGGCAAGTGCAAGCGCGGCGCGTAATTCCAAAGCGTTCAAAGCGTCTGTGTCCCTCAATAAGTAAAATCAAAAAAACAAAAAAGCGCGCAGAGAACACCGGTTTCTGCTGCAAGAAGAATAAAGTCGCGAAGTGTAGCATAATACCAGTCCGCATAGATAATTGCCCACTCAGAAGGTGCTGGCAAGTTTCCTAGCGAAGCGTGGGAATGCAGGAATGGCTGTTCCCTTTTAAATTCCCAGAATGAAGCTAGGAAGCTTGCCAGACCTTCCCGAAGGGCGAGTTTAAAATGTCCGTACTCTTTGTTGTGTCACCTTGATGTAGAACCACTATACCTGCGGTAACACGCCGCGATTACGAACATTTTAAGTCTCGCTGAGTGTGTAATTATCTATGCGGACTGGTATCACTTACGCCCACTTACCTTAAATTCGATTAATGCAATCAACGCTGGCGTTAATCATTTGCATAGTGTGGGGTTTAAAAGTGAGGAATAAACCACCACATTGAACAACTACAAGGCGAGTAAACACCGGTAAGGTGATCTGCTCCCTCTACTCACAGTATAACTTGAATGTCATATCACTTTAGTTGACACCTATGGCATACTGATTCTTTTTCTCTCATTTAGGCTTCAATGGATAAAATCGAAATTCGCGGTGCTCGCACCCACAACTTGAAAAACATCGATTTAACACTGCCACGAGACAAACTGGTGGTGATAACCGGCCTTTCTGGCTCGGGTAAATCGTCTCTAGCATTTGACACGCTATACGCAGAAGGCCAACGACGTTACGTTGAGTCTTTGTCTGCCTATGCCCGTCAGTTCCTTTCCATGATGGAAAAACCCGATGTTGATCATATTGAGGGTTTATCGCCTGCAATATCCATTGAGCAAAAATCAACGTCACACAACCCTCGCTCTACCGTAGGTACCATCACCGAAGTTTACGATTACTTGCGACTGATGTTTGCCCGTGTAGGTACGCCTCGCTGCCCTGATCACGATGTACCGCTAGACGCCCAGACCGTCAGTCAAATGGTGGATAAAGTGTTGGCGATGCCAGAAGGCAGTAAGCTAATGCTATTAGCGCCTATCGTTAAAGAGCGTAAAGGTGAACACGTAAAAGCTTTGCAAAACCTCTCAGCACAGGGCTTTATTCGTGCGCGCATTGATGGAGAGGTATGTGACCTATCGGATCCGCCGCCGCTAGACCTGCACAAGAAGCACACCATCGAAGTGGTGGTAGATCGTTTCAAGGTGCGCGACGATATGGCACTGCGTTTGGCTGAATCATTCGAGACGGCGCTTAGCCTTGCTGGCGGCAACGCGGTTGTGGCTGATATGGACGATAAAGACGCAGAAGAAATTGTATTTTCTGCCAACTTCGCCTGTCCACACTGCGGTTACAGCATTAGTGAACTTGAACCTCGTCTGTTTTCATTTAATAACCCAGCGGGTGCATGCCCAACTTGTGACGGGCTAGGTACAAGACAGTTTTTTGACCCAGCACGCGTAGTCGGCAATACCGAATTAAGTTTGTCTGGCGGCGCTATTCGCGGATGGGACAAGCGCAGCTATTACTATTTTCAAATGCTACAGGCAGTAGCAGACCATTATAAATTTAGCCTTACCGCACCATTTGAAGAGCTCGATAAAAAGCACCAAGACATTGTGCTTTATGGGTCTAAAGGCAAGTCGCTGTCGTTTAAGTACATAAACGAGCGTGGCGACGTGATGGAGCGTAAGCATCCATTTGAGGGCATTATCCCTAATATGGAACGTCGCTATCGAGAGACCGAGTCGAATTCGGTGCGTGAAGAGCTAGCAAAATATTTAAGCCAGCAGCACTGCAGCAGCTGTAACGGCACGCGTCTGCGTGTTGAAGCACGTCATGTATTTATACAAGACACCAACCTGCCAGCCATTGCTGACATGTCGATTGCCGATGCATACGGCTTCTTCGAGACACTGAAACTTGAAGGTCAACGTGCTCAGATAGCCGAAAAGATTTTGAAAGAAATCATGGACCGCTTGCGCTTCTTGGTAAACGTAGGTCTTAACTATCTTTCTATGTCGCGCAGCGCCGATACTCTATCGGGCGGTGAAGCTCAGCGCATTCGACTGGCAAGTCAAATTGGCGCAGGCTTAGTGGGCGTTATGTACGTGCTGGATGAGCCCTCTATCGGTCTTCATCAACGGGATAACGAACGCCTACTTGGCACGCTTACACACTTGCGCGATCTAGGTAACACCGTGTTAGTTGTAGAGCACGACGAAGATGCCATTCGCGAAGCCGATTACATTGTAGATATCGGCCCGGGGGCGGGTGTGCATGGTGGTGAGATTATCGCCGAAGGTTCGCTTGAAGATATCAAAAACAGTGAACACTCACTTACTGGAAAATACTTATCTGGTAGAGAGAAGATAGATATCCCTGCAACACGCACACCGGTTAAAGACGACAAGTGGCTAGAGCTTTTAGGCGCTACCGGTAACAACTTGAAGTCTGTTGATTTACGTATACCTACTGGTGTAATGACCTGTGTAACCGGTGTATCGGGCTCGGGCAAATCAACGCTGATTAATGACACTTTCTACAAAATAGCGCAGCGCGAGCTGAACAAGGCGACTACTTCTGAACCGGCACCGCATAAGTCGATGACCGGATTAGATCAGCTCGACAAAGTGGTCGATATTGACCAAAGCCCTATCGGCAGAACACCGCGCTCTAATCCGGCGACTTACGCAGGCATTTTCACTCCAATTCGTGAAATGTTCGCCGGTACACAAGAGTCGCGTTCACGGGGTTACAAGCCTGGCCGCTTTAGCTTTAACGTAAAAGGCGGTCGCTGTGAGGCGTGTCAGGGTGACGGTGTAATTAAAGTGGAAATGCACTTTTTGCCAGACGTGTATGTGCCTTGTGACGTATGTCAGGGCAAACGCTATAACCGTGAAACCCTTGAGATAAAGTACAAAGATAAGAACATTCACGAAGTGTTGGAAATGACGGTGGAAGATGCCCGTCAGTTCTTCGATGCTATTCCGGCTATTTCACGTAAATTGCAGACCCTAATGGACGTTGGCTTGTCATATATTCGTCTAGGCCAAGCAGCCACTACGTTATCAGGTGGTGAAGCACAGCGCGTGAAATTAGCGAAAGAGTTGTCAAAAAGAGACACTGGGCAAACACTCTATATCTTGGACGAACCAACCACCGGGTTGCACTTCCACGATATTAAACAGTTATTAGCCGTCCTTCACAGGCTGCGCGATCACGGTAATACCGTTGTGGTTATTGAGCATAACCTAGATGTGATTAAAACCGCAGACTGGATTGTTGACCTTGGACCCGAAGGTGGATCCGGAGGTGGCCAGATTATTGCAGAGGGAACACCTGAGCATGTGGCACAACAAGAAGTTTCACATACAGGTCGATTCCTGAAACCCATGCTCACACAAGCTTGAGCCGGTAACGAGGTAAATCCGTTAGCGTAAAGCGCACTCGTTTTCTATTTTGCTGCTGTGTAATTAACACAGCAGCTTGTAAGAAGTGCGCGTTGACGTTTATTTACACGTTTTTCCATGCTGGTCAAAGCTTGTTTTGGCAAATCATACGTTACGATGATTTTTGTGTATTTTTGCAGTAAGAATTGCTGGAGCGACAACTAATGAACCAAACGCCGCCATTAGCCTTAGTGAAAACATGGTATCACCTACTGTCATCATCAGAAGACAATGATGTGAAAGCACGCGCACAAGAAATGCTGTTAAAAGCCTTCGAGTCGCCCGAGGCCATCGCGATTTATCTAAAAGAACACAATATCCTTAAGCACTGATCAAAAAAGCCTTAGCGTAGTAAAGGCTACTACGCTAAGGCTTAGTGTTTATTTATAATAAGATATTAAGCGTGCTTCGCCGCTTGAATAGCTAATCCTTCGCACACCGAGTTGAAGGCGTCATTCTCCAATCGCGGTAAACCGGTAAGCAGGTTTTCATACAGCGCATCAACCACGATTGGCGACAAACTCATACCACCTGTGATCATCACCACTTCTGGCTTTTCACTGCTGTATTCCAAGCATTCCACCACCAGCGCTTTCACTTTATCAAGCCAAGGTTTTAATGCCTTTTTGAGCGAGTCTTGCGAAATCTCCACGTCAAAATCATCTTCGATATAGTGCAGCGGCAAGGTAATGTTCTGCTTACTCGACAGTAGTTCCTTGGCTAATCGAGCCGAGTTCACCACACGGGCAGACAACTTTTTCTCCTGAACAATAAGCAAGCGCTCTAATTGGGCTGGCTCTTTAATCACAGACATGGTTTGAGAAATATCTAACCCATAATCGTCAGAGAAAAAGCGAGTAAGAGCAGGAATGTTATCAACCGCACACATATCAGAGAAGTACGTGGGCGGAACAGGAAGCCCGTTGATCATCTTAAGGCCCATTCCCATTTCAGGGGCAATAGCCTTAAGCACCAAGCTCTTATCGCAATCCATGCCGCCTAAACGTCTGCCTGTTACCGACAGAACATCCTCTTTGCGATCAAGCTGATTGGAACGCTCGGGAGAAAGCTTAATACAGCAAATATCCGTGGTACCCCCACCAATATCGACAATCAGCGTAGTGGTATCCCTTGGTAGGGTTTGCTCAATTTTATACGCCGCTGCTATGGGTTCATCTAGGAAATTAACCCCTGAAAACCCGGCTTTCGTCGCCGCTTCAGTCATTATTTGAATGGCCTGCGCGTTCCCTTCTTCACCGCGGGTACCGTGAAACTTAACTGGACGGCCAATTACCGCATTATTAACAGCCTTGCCTAGCTGCTGCTCTGCACACTGTTTAAAGTACGCTAACTGCTTAGCAATAATACCGATGAATGCTTGTTTTTGGTCACCGTCTAGCGAGGCGCCTAGAAAGTTCTTAGGTGAATAAATAAGACGGCCTTTGTCCGGCATTTTAAGAAAGCGCCTAAACCCTTCTTCACCAAACGCAAACTTGCCGTGCTCTACCAACCGCAGCAAAGGGATTTCGTCTAGCGACATGGCATGCATCAATTGTGCAATAGCTTTACGCTGTAATGCAGGCTTGTTGTGCAAATCACCGCGCAGCGAGTCGACACGGTCGCTATACATCGCCTGTTCTTTTGGATCTTTTGCCGAATAATAGCCGTCCTTCGCCTTATCTATTTGCTCACTGATAACGCGCTGTAACTGCGCCACTTTCGCTTCAACCATGGCATCAGGAGGCGGCGGCAGTTCATCTTCAAAGTAGATGAACACCGAAGAACGGATTTTATTGCCCTTCTTATCTAACGGGTCGAGTTTGATGTGCTGATGGGCCGTTCCATCAAAATACACAACCTCAGAATTTGATGTACCGTAGTCAATCCCAATCGCAGTCATAGTATGTTCGCTCAAAAAGTTAGAAGCGGATTGTAATGCAAAAGAACCTAACGGCACACCCCCTGTAAGCTAATCAAAACACAACGATTTACCCTAAACACAATCGCTTTTATAAGGGCTACTGAAAACTCCCGCCTATAATGCTAAAGTGGAAATCAAACTTATAACAAAGCCTACAATAATTTATGAGTAATACAGCACCACTTATCACTTCTTTTGACGTACGTTTTTGTGAAACAGATGCCTTACAACATGTTAGTAATACGGCATTAGTCGCTTGGTTTGAAGCAGCCAGAGAGCCTATTTTCAGAATTTTTACCCCTGAGCTAGACTTAAAAAATTGGCCGCTAATTTTAGCCAGCTACAAAGTCGATTTTTTAGCTCAAATTTTTTATGGCAAACCTGTGACGGTTAAAACCTACGTTAGCCGGCTAGGCAACAGTGCATTCGACGTGTTTCAAGAGTTATGGCAAGACGATAAGCTGTGCTCAACAGGCATCACCACCATGGTACATTTTGACTATAAAACACAGCGCTCTGCGCCTATCCCAGATAAAGTGAAATCAGAACTACAGTCTCACTTTAAAGAAGTACCAACTCAGTAATAAAGCGCAGTACGAGGTCTCCATGAGCGATTTAATTGAAGTTATTGATGATGTGTTACCACCAGAGCTGTGCAAACAACTCATGGAACGCTTTGAAAGCAGCCCTAATTTGTCTCAAGGCCGCACCGGTGGTGGCGTCGACTTAGATAAAAAGCGCAGCATGGATGTATCGATAAGTCGCAACCCGGAATTTAAAGACTTATTTCAACAAGTGATGCAGCACACTGGGCAGCAGCTGGTCTCCTACATTGAAAAGTACTACTTTGCGCTTGTTGGGCCTATTGGCTTGACCGTACGCCATCCCAAAACTGGTGAACCGGTAAAAGTAACAGGTGAAAATTTTGATGAAGTGGGCAAACCCAATTTGGCGAATTTGGTGAATTACCTGTTTCGGGTCGGCGATGTAAATGCACAGCGCTACACCGCGGGCAATGGTGGCTACCCGTACTGGCATTCAGAGGTCTATCCACAGCTTCAACATAACGACGCACTGCACCGCGTATTGCTGTTTATGTACTACTTAAACGATGTGGAAGAAGGCGGCGAGACGGAGTTTTATTATCAAAACCGTGCGGTTAAGCCTAAAGCAGGCAGAATGGTGATTGCGCCTGCCTATTTTACTCACACGCATCGCGGCCAAATTCCAAAAAGTAACGACAAGTACATTTTAACGTCTTGGCTTCTGTTTAACCGCGCTGAACAGATTTATACGCAGAGCTAGCCTACTAAGGCTAGCTTTTGTTAGAACCCTTCAACCGCTTCGCCCGTCAAGCGATAACCTACAGACGCAATGTCGCCTTTCCAACCGTCAGTCGACAGTTCGCCGGTTACCCAAATTGCATCGTAAATATTATCTATGCGCACACCTTCTTCAAATTTTACGTAAACAATTTGATTAGACGGCGGTGGGGGCACATGGATACAGGCTCCGAAATATGGAACAAGTAAGAACTCAGTGGTTAGCTCTGCCGTACCTTCTAGCGGCACAACAAAACCCGGGATTTTCACCCGTTTACCATCAAAGGTATCGACAACGGGTGCGTCAGGCTGAAGCTGACTCATCTCGCCATTGTGTTGAACTGAAGGTGGCGCGAGCTCATTAAAGCCCTCGGGCACCAAGTCTTCCCAATATACCTCTACAGGAGCTTTTACAGGCGCTTCATCTGCCAGTGCGTTGAAAGTTACAACCATCATTATTACAGCAAACAATGAAGTCATGGATAATTTATGGTGGATCATACTGCTCTCTATCGTTGAGTATTTTGTTCGCTTTTTTGTATCGGCTTTTGCTTGTCGTTTTCAATCTTCACTTTTTAGCCACATACAAAAAGGGCTGGTATTACACCAGCCCTTTGTATCATCAATTTAAAGCAGCGTGAATTATTCTGCTTCGAAACGCGCGATGCTTGCGGTAATTTCTTCTTTTGCAGCTGCAGCGTCGGCCCAACCGTCAATCTTCACCCATTTGCCTTCTTCAAGATCTTTATAATGCTCGAAGAAATGCTCAATTTGCTTAAGAAGAAGCGGAGGTACGTCTGCAATTTCTTTAACGTCACGGTAAATAGTAGAAAGCTTGTCTACAGGAACCGCTAGTACTTTTGCATCTTTACCAGACTCGTCAGTCATGTTTAGTACGCCAACTGGACGACATTTGATAACAGAACCCGCAAGTAGTGGGAATGGTGTCATCACTAGAACGTCAACTGGGTCACCGTCTTCAGACAATGTGTTGTTTACATAACCGTAGTTTGTTGGATAGTGCATGCAAGTTGCCATAAAGCGGTCAACAAATAGTGCACCTGAGTCTTTATCTACTTCGTACTTCACCGGGTCAGCGTGCGCTGGAATTTCGATGATCACATTTACTTCGTCTGGTACGTTTTTACCAGCAGAAATTGCACTCAAGCTCATTCTTAGGTCCTTTCAATGATAGATTAAAAATTTTGGTCGTAAGTATACGGTGACAGCGGCAAAATAAAAACGCTTTACGACCCATGTCGTACTAATCTCTTTATTTTTAGTTAAATTTTGCTGCTTTTTAAAAACCAAATGGCCCATCAGGGCCATTTTTTCCATTACTTCGCGTTGTCGTTGTAGCTTAAGCACATATCAACTTCTTCTTTAGAGCCGATAATGCAGGGTACACGCTGGTGAATTTCTTCAGGCATTACTTCTAGAATTCGCCCGGTGCCGGTTTCCGCTTTACCCCCGGCTTGTTCCATCAAAAACGCCATTGGGTTGGCTTCATACAGCAAACGTAACTTACCCGGCTTTGACGGGTCTCTGTTATCAAACGGATACATAAAAATGCCGCCACGACATAGCAAGCGGTGAATATCCCCCACCATTGCCGCTACCCAGCGCATATTAAAGTTTTTGCCTCGAGGGCCATCTTTACCTGCAAGAAGATCGGCAATGTATGCCTGCATTGCCGGCTCCCAATGACGCTGATTAGAGGCGTTAATCGAGAACTCAGAGGTTTGTTCTGGCACCTGAATATTTGGGTGAGTAAGCAGGAAACCACCGTGGGTTTTATCAAGGGTATAAATATGTGTGCCGCGACCTGTGGTCAATGCAAGCATGGTTGATGGGCCATAAAGCACGTAACCTGCCGCAACCATTTGCGTACCAGGCTGTAGAAATGCCGACGGGTCGTCTGGTTTCATCCACTGCGGCGCATGGGTAATAGAAAATATGGTACCGATAAGGCTATTAATTTCGGTATTTGACGAACCATCAAGCGGGTCGAAGCTAACTAAATACTTACCTTCAGGATCACAAGGCACAACATCATCTTCTTCTTCAGACGAAATGGCTTTAACGTAGCCAGATTCCCTAAGCGTGTCTTTTAGTATGTGGTTAGAGATAACGTCGAGCTTTTTCTGTGTTTCGCCCTGTACGTTTTCTGAAAGGGTTGAACCGAGCACGCCAGCAAGTGCGCCTTGACTCACGCGGAAAGAAATTTCTTTACAGCCCGCTAGCAGTGTACGAATGAGTAAAATTAACTCAAGCGGTGCACCATCTTGTTGCAATTGGGAATTTAAACGTTTCATTAAGTGTAAGCCTTTTTTTCGTGTGTAGGGTGTTGTACTTACAGTTGCTCAGCTTTCCTTACTGGCTTTTAACTGAAAGCACACAGGTGGTAGTCACCTGTGGTTAGATTGTAACCGTGTTCTTGGTTAAGTGGAACACACCAGTAAAATGTCATACACACACCATACCAGTTTGAATGTTGTGAAATTTTTTAAGCGCTGCGTTGTATAAAGGATTAACGCATTAACCCGGTGAAGAAAATTGAATTATCTATACGCCATGAGGTTCTGATACAGTATCGCCAACAACATGATAATTCATAGAGAATGCGCTATGCATGTACACATTTTAGGCATTTGTGGAAGTTTTATGGGTGGCATCGCCGCCATTGCTAAGTCACTAGGCCACAAAGTTACAGGGTCAGATAAAAACGTTTATCCACCCATGAGCACACAGTTAGAAGCATTAGGCATCGAGCTTACCGAAGGCTACTGTAAAAGCCAGTTTGACCCAGCGCCTGATATGGTGGTGATTGGTAACGCTATGTCCCGTGGAAACCCCGCCGTTGAGTATGTACTCAATCGCAACCTGCCCTACACTAGCGGCCCCCAATGGCTGCTGGATAACCTGCTTAAAGATCGCTGGGTGATTGGTCTATCAGGTACTCACGGGAAAACCACAACAAGCAGCATGGTTGCGTGGATTTTAGAACACGCGGGCCTTAACCCAGGCTATTTGATTGGCGGCGTTCCGGAGAATTTTGGTGTGTCGGCACGCGTGGGTGACAGCCCCTTTTTCGTTATCGAGGCCGATGAATACGACAGTGCGTTTTTCGACAAGCGCTCTAAGTTTGTGCACTATCGCCCTAAGACTTTGGTGATCAATAACCTTGAATTCGACCATGCCGATATCTTTGCTGACCTTGCGGCCATTCAAACCCAGTTCCATCATTTAGTGAGAATGGTACCTGAAAACGGCCTAATACTTACCCCTAATAACACGCCTTCTATTGAAGATATGCTTAAACGAGGCTGCTGGTCCTCGCGCCAATCACTAGGCAAAGAATGGCATGCTGAACTACTTAAAAAAGACGGCAGTGAGTTCAACGTTCTACATAACGGCGTTATAGTCGGTACCGTTAACTGGTCACTCGTTGGTCAACACAACGTAGACAACGGGCTGATGGCAATCGCCGCAGCGCACCACGCAGGTGTCACCCTAACGGATGCCATTGACGCGCTATCTCTGTTTAAAAATGTTAAACGCAGAATGGAAGTAAAAGGCGAGGTAAATGGTATTACGCTTTATGATGACTTTGCTCACCACCCTACAGCGATAGCCACCACGTTAGATGGTCTTCGCAAAAAAGTGGGTAATGCGCGAATTTTGGCGGTGCTAGAGCCTCGCTCAAACACCATGAAAATGGGCATTTACAAAGATACATTAGCAAATTCGTGGCAAAAAGCAGATGAGGTTTACCTTTACGAACCAGAGGGAATGGACTGGTCGCTAGTTGACTCGGTTGCTCACAGTAACGCGCCAACTCAGTGCTTCAAAGGTGTAGAGAAGATCGTTCAGGGCGTTTGCAACGTAGCACAACCAGGCGATCACATACTTGTGATGAGTAACGGCAGTTTCGAAGGGATCCACGGCCGAATTTTAGATGCCTTAGCGTCGAAATTTAAATTATAGAAAGCACGAGTCTTAAAATTAGCTACAGCTAAAAAAGCTAATACTCAGACGTAGTGCCTACAGAGGCAATGTAATGAAACACGACAAGCAAGTTACGCTTGCTATTACGGGCGCGTCTGGCGCGCCGTACGCACTTACGCTATTGAAGTCACTGGTTAATGCTGACTATCAAGTATTTGTTCTTATCTCTTCAGCCGCGAAGGTTGTTTTTGCTACCGAAGAGGACGTAAAAATTCCAGCGCGTCCTGAAGATGCTGCCGCTTTTTTTAGCAAACACTGCGATGCTAAGCCCGATCAAATCAAAGTATTTGGTAAAGAGGAATGGTTTTCTCCTGTGGCTTCAGGTTCAGCCGCACCGTCGAAAATGGTGGTATGCCCCTGCTCAACCGGCACCTTATCGGCCATTAGTATTGGCGCAAGCGACAACTTGATTGAGCGAGCGGCTGACGTAGTGCTTAAAGAGCGAGGGCAACTTATATTGGTGCCACGTGAGATGCCGCTTTCTTCTATCCATTTAGAAAATATGCTCAAGCTTTCGCAAATGGGTGCTACTATTATGCCCGCCGCGCCAGGCTTCTATCACAATCCGAAAACTATCGAAGACTTAGTGGACTTTGTCGTGGCGCGTATACTTGACCATCTTGGCATAGAACAATCTCTTGTCGCCAGGTGGGGCTACCAATCGTCTAAACATTCAGAGGTATAACCATGTTCGCGTTTGCAAACAGGACGTGCGCTGTTGCGCTGAGCACCCTTTTAACACTTTGCGTTGCTTCACCCGCCTTTGGCTGGGGCCAAACGGGCCACCGAGTAACCGGCGCTATCGCCGAGCAGTACCTTAGCCCGCTATCACAAGCCGCACTTATGGAACTACTGCCTCATGGCTCGTTAGCAGAAGCTTCTACCCATGCAGATGAAATGCGCTCGAACCCCAGCGAATTTTGGCAAAAAACAGCTAGCCCTTGGCATTATGTGACTGTGCCTGAGGGCACAACGTATAATGAAGTAAGTGCACCTAAACAAGGTGATGCGGTTACCGCTTTAAAGCAATTTACCGAAACCCTAAAAAGCGACACAGCCAGTGTTGAAGAAAAGCGCTTAGCACTTCAGTTTATCGTACACATTATTGGCGATCTTCATCAACCTCTTCACGCAGGCAACGGCACTGACCGTGGTGGCAACGACGTAAAAGTGCGTTTCTTCTGGCAAGACTCTAATCTTCACCGCGTTTGGGATTCGCAAATGCTAGACCAGCGCGACTTGTCTTACTCAGAATGGACACAATGGCTAACAAAAACGATAGGCACAAAAGAAATTCGCAGTTGGGCAACCACCGACCCTATGGTGTGGATTGAAGAAAGCACCGCTATTCGCGATACCATTTATCCAGAAGATGCGAATAACATGAGCTACGATTATTTGTACAACCATTTGCCTACCGCTAAAAAGCGTTTACAAATGGCGGGCATTCGCATTGCTATGTATCTGAACCAAGTGTTTGACGAATCAAATTAGTAGTTTCACATCAGGTATACCGGCGCAGGCCACGCTTAAATAGTGGTAGGCGGAAATAGAAACGGAGGCATGATGCCTCCGTTTCTATTTCTTTGTTTTTCAAAGCAGCTAGCGTCTTCTCGCGTGCGAGCGTTAATCTAAATCTAGCGGCTCAGGAGAAAGAATAACGCCTGTGCTATCGGCATAAAGATGGTCTTCAGGCAAAAATGTCACGCCACCAAAATTCACCGGCAGGTCTACTTCGCCAACACTTTCGCATTCGGCATTCACAGGAATAGCAGCTACAGCTAATACGCCTATATCAAGTTCTGCCAGGCTATCCACTTCACGTACGCTGCCGTAAATAACTACGCCTTCCCAATCATTGTCGATAGCAACCTGAGCAGATGATGCATCAAACAAAGCCCTACGACTTGAGCCACCACCATCGATAAGCAATACTTTTCCAGCACCAGGCTGAGCAAGCACGCGATCAATAAGCCCCCTATCTTCAAAACACTTAACCGTGGTTATTTCGCCACCGAAGGAATACCTGCCGCCAAAGCTCGCGAAAATCGGGTCTACCACGTCCACGCTATCAGCAAACAAATCGCATAATTCAGATGTGTTGTATTCCATTGTTCTGCCTTACTAAAATTGAGAAGACTAAAATTAGTTGAAAACAAAGCGCTAATTGCACCTCTTGACCTAGCATAGCATTAAATGTAGTGATGCAAACGTTTGATTTAACGCCTTTCGTCGAATTTTTACCATTCATCAATAAAGTTCATGAAGTAGACCTTTAAGCCATCACATGAGCACGTATTTTGCTTAGCTTTTAACCACACCAATCTGTAGTTTTAAAAAGCGCTGTAATGGAGAGTGAGAAGAAGCGTGCTGTCAAAAAAGTTTCTTTTTTTCGTCACCCACTGGTCACAGACAAACTTTAGCCTGTACAGTAATTAACCGATAGGGGACAAGGCGATGTTGATGAAATCCTTGACCAAGTACGATACTAACTTATTTTATCGCCTTTATAGACTGACGCAGAAAAGAGACTGCAGCAGTATTATTTGGCTGTCGAAAACGGGCGATGGATATCTGTATTTTGTTATCGGTATGCTGCTATGGGCTTTCGAGCCTGAGCACGGAGAGCTCTTCCTTTATACAGCGCTGATGGCTTATGCGCTTGAATTACCTATTTATGTGCTGCTTAAGAAAATGTTCAAGCGCCCGCGCCCTTGCGATTTTCTAATGAATTTAACGGCACATGTCACACCGTCGGATAAGTTTTCATTGCCTTCCGGTCATACTGCAGCAGCGACGCTAATGGCTTCAATTATTGCGCACTATTACCCTCCTTTCGCTGTGCTTGCATATAGTTGGGCGGCGCTGATTGGTTTATCACGCGTGTTGTTAGGTGTGCACTATCCATCTGATGTCATAGCCGGCACCTTACTTGGCTGCACGATAGCGACATTGAGTATTTACATTCTGGGGTAGTATGAAATTATTGTATGGTGTGCAAGGCACCGGAAATGGACACATTGCGCGTGCGCGAATTATGGCTGCCGCCCTCGCCGAACGCGACGATGTCAGCGTAGATTTTGTTTTTACTGGCCGTGCGCCAGAAAAGTATTTCGACATGGATGTATTTGGTGACTATCAAACCTTCACCGGGCTGAGCTTTATCACCAAAGGCGGTCGCGTTGACAAATGGGCCACAGTTAAACAAGCGAATATTAGCCAGCTTCTAAAAGACGCTAAAGCCTTTGATACCAACGGATACGATTTATTGGTTAATGATTTTGAACCTGTCACCGCATGGGCCGCTAAGCGCCAAGGGTTACCTTCAATATCCATCAGTCACCAAGCAGCGTTTGCTTACGATGTTCCCAAAAGCGGCAATACGATTTTTGACGCCCTGTTGATGAAGGTATTCGCCCCTACGGAGCTTCAATTAGGTGTTCATTGGTACCACTTCAACCAACCTATCATTCCGCCGTTTGTGGCAGAAAAACCAGCACTAACCTCGGGCAACGGACATGTACTGGTCTACTTACCGTTCGAGGAAATAGAAGATATACAGCAAATGCTTGAGCCATTGAGCGACCAAGTGTTTGAGTGCTTCCATCCTAATATCGAAGACGTTAAAGAGGCAGGTCACATTCACTGGCACCCCACGTCGAAGAAACATTTTCAGAAGGCCTTGCAACATTGTAGTGGTGTCATTGCAAACGGTGGCTTTGAGCTATCAAGTGAAGCGCTGCAACTGGGCAAAAAGCTTCTAATTAAGCCATTACACGGACAGTTTGAGCAGCTATCTAACGTTTTAACGCTTAACCAATTGGACTTGTGCCAAACGCTTTTTCAGTTAGATACTGACATTGTTGAAGAGTGGCTGGAAGCACCAGCAAACGAAGCAATTACGTTTCCAGATAACCCAAACATCCTCATTGACTGGCTTAAACGCAGAGACTTTTCTGACACCCAACGCTTATGCGATGCCCTTTGGAAAAACGTTCAATACGGCGATAAAACACAAGAACGATTATTGGCTCTTGCAATTTAACACCGCAATGCGATGATAGCGGCATTTATCGTATTCTTCGCGGGATTTTTCGTGCTTAAAAAGTCAGTTGTTTTTTTGCTAACGCTCACGGCATTAGGTGGTTGTGGTTACAAAGGAGCGCTCTATATTCCTGAAGCGCCTGCGCAAAACACCCCTGCTGAACCAGCGCCCTCTGAAGACGCTGATTCGTCTTCTGACATAAACAACACATTCCCCGCACCTACCTCTGGAGAGCAGAATTAGTGGATTATTTCGCCTACAGCCAAGGTCAGCTTCACGCTGAAGAGGTCGCTGTTTCTGATATTGCAGCTCAGCACGGAACGCCGGTTTATATTTATTCAAGAGCCACGTTAGAACGTCATTGGCACGCTTTTAACGATGCCATTGGTGAGCACCCTCACCTGGTTTGTTATGCCGTTAAAGCTAATTCTAATATTGGCGTATTAAGTGTATTAGCGAAGCTGGGTTCAGGTTTTGATATTGTTTCAGCCGGTGAACTCGCCCGCGTTATAGAAGCCGGTGGCGACGCTAGCAAAGTGGTTTTTTCTGGCGTAGGCAAAAAGCACGACGAAATTCGCTATGCGTTAGAGCAAGGCATTATGTGCTTTAACGTAGAGTCAGAGCCTGAATTACACCGCATTAATGAAGTGGCCGGTGAAGTAGGCGTAAAAGCCCCTATTTCTTTGCGTATTAACCCAGATGTAGATGCTAAGACACACCCTTACATCTCAACTGGCTTAAAGGCCAATAAATTTGGAATAGCGCGCGAGCGCGCACTGGCGACTTATGAACTAGCGGCATCGCTTCCAAATTTGAATGTAGTGGGAATGGATTGCCACATTGGCTCTCAGTTAACTGAAATAGGTCCCTTCGTAGATGCGTTAGAGCGTTTGCTTGTGCTTATTGATGAGCTTGCTGAGCGCAACATCATCATCGAACATTTAGATGTGGGCGGCGGCCTGGGCGTGACTTATAACGATGAAGAGCCACCCCACCCTAAAGCCTATGCACAAGCCATGGCTGAAAAAATGGTCGGCAGAGAGAACCTCAAACTTATCCTTGAGCCGGGCCGCGCTATTGCCGCCAACGCTGGTATTTTAGTCACCGAGGTCGAGTTCATCAAAGAAGGCGAAGAGAAAAGCTTTGCTATTGTCGATGCGGCAATGAACGATCTGCTGCGTCCAGCGCTTTACTCAGCGTGGCAAAAGATTATCCCGGTAAAAGAAGAAAGCACCGCAAAACTACACACCTACGATGTGGTAGGCCCAGTGTGCGAAACCGGTGACTTTATAGGCAAAGACCGTGAATTAGCCATTGAGCCCACCGATTTACTTGCAGTTCGCAGTGCCGGTGCCTATGGTTTTGTTATGGCGTCGAACTACAACAGCCGCTGCCGCCCAGCGGAGATTATGGTAGATGGTGACAAAGCCATTGTGGTTCGCGAAAGAGAAAAACAAAAAGATCTCTGGCAAGGTGAGCATAAACTTCCGTAAACTAGAGACAAACTAAAAAGATAGATGCGCGTTTAATGCAGGTTCAATTTTCCAAAATGCACGGTTTGGGTAACGATTTCATGGTAATTGATAACGTTACTCAAAACGTATTTTTCTCTAAAGAAAAAATCCAACAACTGGCTGACCGAAATTTCGGTATCGGCTTCGACCAGCTGTTGATGGTTGAACCGCCTTACGATCCTGAACAAGACTTTCATTATCGTATTTTCAATGCCGATGGCTCTGAAGTAGAGCAGTGCGGTAATGGGGCACGTTGCTTTGCGCGCTTTGTTAAGCAAAAGGGCTTGATAAACCGCAACAAAATTGTAGTGAGTACCAAAGCAGGCAAAATGGTGCTTTACCTAGAGAAAGACGGGCAAGTTACCGTCAATATGGGTAAGCCAGAGTTCGAACCGGCTAACATTCCCCTTAAAGCCAACAAGCAAGAAAATACTTATATCTTACGCGTCGGCGAAAGCACCTTATTCATTGGCGCAGCGTCAATGGGCAACCCTCATTGCGTAATGGAAGTTGACGATGTCGATACCGCCAACGTCGCTGAAATTGGCCCGCTAGTTGAAAAGCATGAACGCTTTTCAGAAGGCGTGAACGTAGGCTTTATGCAAATCATCAACGACTCGCATATTAAGCTAAGAGTATTTGAGCGTGGTTCGGGTGAAACCCTTGCTTGTGGAAGCGGTGCGTGCGCAGCAGTTGCAATTGGTCAAATACAGGGTAAATTAAGTAAAGACGTGCGGGTAGACTTACCCGGGGGCAGTTTACGTATACGCTGGCCCGGCCCAGATAATGTATTAAAAATGACAGGGCCTGCCGAACACGTATATGACGGACACATAAATCTATGAACGACTTATCGGGGCAATCTAACGCCACGCAAATTATTGAGCCATTTAACGACACCTCTACATTGTCGAGTACAGATGTGCACGCGTTTTTGTTAGAAAACCCCGAGTTCTTTGCTCAGTACCCAGACCTTCTCGAAAAAATTAAGCTTCCCCATGAACACAAAGGCAGTGTTTCGCTTGTTGAAATTCAAAGTGACCAGTTGAGACAAAAAGTAAGGCAGCTTAATTTCAAGCTCAATCAACTGGTAACCATCGCCAAGCAAAACGAAAAAATCTATCGCGTTTACACCGACCTAAACGTACAGCTTCTACGCTGTGAAAGCGTTGCAGAAGTCCAGTTTACGTTAGAAGATGTATTGCAAGAGCGTTTACAGCTTTCATCTGCTGTAATCAAAAGTTTCAAAGGCCCCCATGCTATTCCTGAGTTACAGCAGCGCCTGTTCACCGAAAAGCGCTTCAAGAACACCAACTTTTTCTTTGGCCGACTATCTCAGCATGAACGTCAACTTCTTTTCGGAGAAAGTCCTGCGGAATCTGTAGCGCTAATGCTACTTGGCGATAACCGCGATTTAGGTATTTTAGGCATTAGCAGTAGCGACGCCAGCCACTTTACGCCTGATATGGATACACTGCTGCTACAGCAACTACAGCAGGTGCTTAATATCATACTACCTGAAATGATGGGATATTAAGTGCCGTGTCTACGGACGCGCTTATTAGCGAACCCTGCCAACAATGGCTAGATAAATTTCTGCTTCACCTTCAGGTTGAGCGCGGCTTATCTCTTCACACCATTAAAAACTATAAACGCCAGTTAACTGAAGTTGCAAAACTATTGGGTTTGTACGAATGGTCAGGCTTAACGCCAAGCGATATTAAACGGGTCATGGCCGACGCTAAAATGTCGGGACATAGCCCTCGAAGTATTGCCCTTCGGCTCTCTGCCCTTCGCACATTCTGCCAATACCTTATTGAACATCAACAGCTTTTCAGCAATCCAGTAGAAGGTATTCAAGCCCCTAAACAAGGCAAGCCGCTCCCTAAGCAATTAAGTGTTGATGAAATGCAGCAGTTGCTCAACGCCTCGCCTCAAAGCAGCGATGAAGACGAAGGAATGCAGCTTCGCGATGTGGCTATGTTTGAGCTTCTCTATGGCTGCGGATTGCGTTTAAGCGAACTAACCGGCTTAAATTTGGCCGACTGCCTTAAAGACGGCACGGTGAAAGTTATGGGTAAAGGGAGTAAGCAACGCATTTTACCGTTAGGTCGTCACGCACAAAAAGCGTTAAACGCATGGCTTAAAGTGCGACCTGCTTACGCTTCGCCTTATGAAAGCGCGGTATTTGTTAGCAAACGCAAAACCCGTATTTCTAACAGACAAGTGGCAAATAGACTCGACAAAATGGCTAAAGAGCATTCGCTGTCGCAAAAAGTTAGCCCTCACAAATTGCGCCATTCCTTCGCGACACACGTATTAGAGTCCAGTGGTGATTTGCGCGCGGTACAAGAACTTTTAGGGCACGCTAACCTGTCGACAACACAAGTCTATACCCATTTAGATTTTCAGCATCTCGCCAATGTTTACGATGAAGCTCACCCCCGGGCGCATAAAAAATAAAGCTAGATTAAGGTTGTAACCATGCAGTTTTTTAGGTCTATCAATAAGGTCGAGGCCATGACATTCGACCTTGATGACACCCTTTACAATAACGACCCTATTATCCGCCGCGCCGAAAAAGCGTTAGAAGCACACATTGCAAAGCACCATCAACATGCCGCAGCACTCTCCGCTAGCGACTGGCTGTCACTGAAGCGTGCGGCCATTGCTAAAGACAAACGCTTAGCGTCAGATATGGGTCAGTTACGCCGCGTAGTACTCACAGCTGCACTCTCTAACACCGCGCCAGACAAGATAACAACGCAGTTGGAAAAAGAAGGCGAGCTAACGGAAGCGGTAGAAGCTTGCTTTAATTGTTTCTATGACGCGAGAAGCGACTTTACCCTAGCCAAGGACGTTCACAACGCCCTTAAAGCAGTCAGTAAAAGTTTACCGATAGTTGGCATTACAAACGGAAATGTTAACGCTGAAAAAATAGGTATTGATAGCTATTTCGATACCATATTGCATGCCAGCACGTCGCGCCCCATGAAGCCCGCACAGCATATGTTTGATGAAGCCGCAGCACGGTTGAATGTAGCGCCTAAGCACATACTGCATGTGGGCGATAACATAATTAAAGATGTCTACGGTGCGATTAACGCCGGGTATCAGGCCGCGTGGTTTGCGTGTAACAGACCAATGACCTTACACAATGAGCCTGTTAGCGTGCTGCCTCATGTGGCATTGAATAATCTTAGCGAGTTAACGCATTTTCTATAGCAAATAAAAACAGTGAGGGTCAGAGTACATTTACCCGCATCAAAAGGGGTGCAGCGTTAAAGTACACTGACCCCCCAATATTAGAGGGGTATCAAACGTGGGAGTTGTCCTCTAATACGTTTTGGCGCATAGATTCACAAGGGCTTTCACAAACAGGTCTCCCAACAACTTTCGCAGGTACGCCCACCACAGTTACATGGGCAGGTACATTGTTAAGGACAACACTTCCTGCGCCGACTTTTGAACCTTCGCCTATTTCGATATTGCCCAAGATTTTAGCCCCTGCGCCAATCAGCACACCTTGGCGAATTTTAGGATGACGATCACCAGACTCATTACCCGTACCGCCTAAGGTAACGCTTTGCAAAATAGACACGTTATCTTCAACTACCGCCGTTTCACCCACAACAATGCCGGTAGCATGGTCAAACATCACCCCTTTACCTATGCGGGCCGCCGGGTGAATATCCACCCCAAAGCTTGCTGAATTACGGCTTTGTAGAAACAAGGCCAGTTGATGTCGACCGTGAAGCCAAAGGTAATGGGCCATGCGGTGAACTTGAACAGCGTGAAAGCCTTTAAAGTGCAGTAGCGGCGTTAAAAAATCATTCACTGCGGCGTCGCGCGCTTTGATCGCCAGTATATCCGCACTGGCCGCTTCGCTGATACCGGGCTCAAGCAGGTAAGCTTCGTCGAACACTTCGCGAATTGCCAGCGCAGGCATAACGTCATCAGCCATTTTATTTGACAAAATAAAGCTTAAAGACGACTCAAAGTTGTGGTGCGCCAGTACACTGGCATGAACATAACTCGACAGCAACGGCTCTTTGTCTGCAACAACTTGCGCTTCTTGTTTTAACGTCGACCAAAAATCGATGGGCGTAGATAGTGCGGTCATGAGCATGTCCCGTTAATGTATGAAAGTCTCGTGTACTGGAAATTGTGACTGTAAGCATAGCTAAACGCCTGCTACAAAAAACGTGTTAGGGCTTAGCAGTAAAATGCAAAAAAGCTGAATTCAGGGTGAAAGTTTACCTGAGTTTTAGACGATTCAATACCAATGAGATACCGCCCGAGCGCACAATTCGATCAATTTATCGAATTAATTCGTTATAGCTAATAACCGTTATAACCAACGTTGAAACAATGTAGCTTATTTATAAGCATGCATTCTTACACCGGCACTGTTTCAATAAGCATTCGATTCACAGCAGACACGTGCGCGCTGGAAGCCGGCAGCAAAACTGGACTGTATAAATTAACAGGCAGATGGCATAATAGCCCGCTGCTGAATGTATAACACTATCAACTAACAGGTGCCACACTATGGATGTATCTCGACTGCTAGACGAGCTTAACGACAAACAGCGTGAAGCAGTAGCAGCCCCATTGTCTAACGCTTTAGTACTTGCGGGCGCAGGGAGCGGAAAAACCCGTGTATTAGTGCACCGTATAGCGTGGTTGATGGAAGTCGAAAACATCGCGCCTTTCTCAATATTGGCCGTTACCTTCACCAATAAGGCAGCAAAAGAAATGCGTGGCCGTATTGAGTCTTTGATGGGCCGCAGCCTGCACAATATGTGGATTGGTACCTTCCACGGCCTTGCACACCGTTTGCTGCGCGCGCACCACGCTGAAGCCAACCTGCCTGAGAACTTCCAAATTATCGACTCAGACGATCAGTATCGCTTAATTCGCCGAATTCTAAAGGCCATGAATTTAGACGAAAAACATTGGGCGCCTAGACAAATTCAGTGGTACATAAACGGTAACAAAGATGAAGGTTTACGTCCTCAGCACATTGAAACTCATGGCGATCATATTCAAAAAACCATGCGAGAGGTATATGCCGCATACCAAGACGCGTGTGACCGTTCAGGCTTAGTTGACTTTGCGGAGTTGCTTTTGCGTGCTCACGAACTGTGGGCGAAAAACCCCGAAGTATTGGCCCATTATCAGCGCCGCTTCCGCGCGGTACTGGTTGACGAATTCCAAGATACCAATAACATTCAATACGCATGGCTTCGTATGCTATGTAGTGGCGGTGACAACAATATTATGATTGTTGGCGACGACGACCAGTCAATTTACGGCTGGCGTGGTGCAAACGTAGATAATATTCAGCATTTCCTTAAAGATTTTAATAAGCCAAACACCATTCGCCTTGAACAGAATTATCGCTCTACGGGCAATATTCTTAAGGCCGCCAACACGGTTATCGACAACAACACAGGCCGTTTAGGTAAGGAACTTTGGACTGAAGACGCACAAGGTGAACTCATTTCTGTTTACGCGGGGTTCAACGAGTTAGACGAAGCCCGCTTTATCGTGTCGAAAATTAAAGATTGGCTTAACCAAGGCAATGCCCTTAGCGACACGGCAATTTTATATAGAAACAATGCCCAGTCTCGTGTTCTAGAAGAAGCCTTACTTCATGAAGGCCTCGCTTATCGCATTTACGGCGGCTTGCGCTTCTTTGAACGCCAAGAAATCAAAGACGCCCTAGGCTACTTACGCATGGTTAGCCATCCCCACGACGACGCAGCCTTTGAGCGCGTGGTAAACACACCAAGTCGAGGTATTGGCGAGAAAACCCTATCGCAGGTGCGTGACGCCGCGCGCATGCATAACTGTTCTATGTGGCAAGCCTGTCAGCTACTTATTAATGAAGGCGGTTTTAAAGGTCGCGCGCTAAACGCAATGCAAAGCTTTGTATTGCTTATCACTGAACTGGAACAGACCACGTTAGATGAGCCACTAGACCAGCAAGCAGATAAAGCCATTAAACAATCTGGCTTATACGCCATGTACCAAGCAGAGCGTGGCGAGAAAGCACAAGCGCGATTAGAAAACTTGGAAGAGCTGGTTACCGCCTGTAAAACCTTTATCGTGCCTGAAGAGGCCGAAGAAATGACGCCTCTTGCTGCCTTTTTGGCGCATGCGTCTTTAGAAGCGGGGGAGACACAGGCAGATAAAGACCAAGATGCCGTTCAAATGATGACCATTCACACGGCTAAGGGCCTAGAATTTCCACTGGTATTCTTAGCAGGGGTTGAAGAAGGCATGTTCCCTAGCCAGATGACCAACGATGAGCCTGGCCGAATGGAAGAAGAGCGCCGACTTTGCTATGTTGGTATGACAAGGGCTATGCAAAAATTGTATATCACTTACGCCGAAAGCCGCCGATTATACGGTCAAGACAAATACCATACGGCGTCTCGGTTTATTCGCGAAATGCCCTCTGATTGCGTGGAAGAAGTAAGGCTAAAATCGACGATTTCCCGCCCAGTGCATAATCGCTTTAGTCAGGCGACGTCGCATGCAAGCTTTGAAGAAACCGGGTTTAGTTTAGGTGAGCGTGTGGTTCACCGTAAATTCGGTGAAGGGATTGTTCTAAACTATGAAGGAAGTGGTGAGCACGGCCGCGTTCAAGTAAACTTTGACGAGTTTGGCAGCAAATGGCTAGTACTTGCTTACGCAAAGCTGGAGAAAGCGTAAAATTATTCATTGGCAAGGTAGCCTAACCTTAAGTTGAAATGTATGCAGCAACACGTGCTGATCCTTGAAAATGGTGAAGGCAACCTTGAACTGATTGCGAAATTAGTCCGTCGCGCGGGCCTTACGCCCGTGGGCGCGACCTCATTAACAGAAGGTAAGGCGCGTTTTTCGCAAAAAGATGCGCCAGAAACGTTTCTGTGCGCCATTGTAGCGTATTCTCTACCTGATGCCCGTAAAGGCGAGGCTATCGACTTTACGGTGAAATCCTTCATCCCCACCATAGCCACTACCGAGAGTTTGGACAGCGCCATTCGCGACAAAGTCCTCGAACGTGATGTTGTCGATTATATCCCTAAAGAAAATTCCCAAAACTACGATTACTTAAATCGTCTTATTGGCCGACTCGAAAAAAATAAGTCTACCGGCGTAATAGTAGTAAGTACTAATCGAGTACTAAGAACGAAAACGGTCTCACTGCTTCAGCGCCATAACTTTATCGCTTTTGAATGTTTAACCGCCACCGATGCAATGCAGTGTTTGTCGGAGCACAATAATGTGCGCCTGGTTATTACCGACAACACACTTCCCGACATGACAGGGACACATTTTGTTTCTAGTCTTCGCAAAGCCTTTTCGAAAGAGCAGCTAGCTATTATGGGAGTAGCCGGAGGCAAAGGTATGTTGATGTCGGCCCACTTCATCAAAAGCGGCGCAAATGACTTTTTGCGTGTGCCTTACTGCCACGAAGAGTTTTTATGCCGGGTTATGCAAAACGTTGAGTATATTGAAAGTGTGGAAGAGATTCGTCGCGTTGCCAATACAGACTATTTAACGGGGCTGCCCAATAGGCGTCATTTCTTTTACATGGTAACGGTTCAGCACCAAAAGCTGCTAGAAAATCATGCGCTAGCCCTTATCGACCTAGACTTTTTTAAATCAATCAATGATACCCATGGTCACGATGCGGGCGATATCGTACTAAAGGCCATAGCAGCGCTAATTGAATTTTATTTCCCTGACGAAATTATTTCTCGATTTGGCGGCGAAGAATTCTGTATTTACATGCCGTCAATAACACTAGAGAACGCCTGCAAACGCTTAGAAGATTTCAGAAAAGTGGTAGAAGCCGAAGTTATTCAACTTCCTAAGACCGATATCAAAGTTACCTGCAGCATTGGCGTGAGTGGCACCCATACCCAACGGGTAGATAAGCTTTTAAGCTTAGCCGATAAACAGCTTTACGCGGCAAAACACGATGGCAGAAACCAAGTAAAGTGCGAAGCGCCAGGGGCGTCTTATCAAGAACAAGCTTCACTGCTTTAGCCAAGACCTCTGCTTTTTTAGCACCTATTCTGCAAAGCGCTTTTGCGCCTTGCGCTGACTGCGATAATTCACCAATGAGTCGGCACTAAATAAGATAAGCGCTATCCATACAAAACCAAAGGTAACCAGCCTAGACTCTTCTAGCGGCTCGCCGTATAGATATACCGCCAGAATAAACATAAGCGTTGGCCCGATATACTGAAAAAAGCCTAGCGTTGAATACATAATGCGCCTTGCTGCCGCTGTGAAACAGAGTAATGGCGCTGTAGTAACAATACCAGCTGCTAGGATAAGGGTGTTTAGCGTGGCGTCATTATTAAATAGGTTGCTATATTCAGAACCAAAGAATAGCCAGTAGATAATCGCTAACGGCGATAACATCAAGGTTTCAATGAAAAGGCCAGGCAGTGAGTCTACCGCCACTTGCTTACGGAGCAGGCCGTATACACTGAAGCTGCCAGCAAGCACCAAGGCAATCCAAGGTACATGACCGTAAGAGAAGATAAGAATGGCAACGCCAACAACAGCAAGCCCAACCGCAACACGCTGTAAGTTGCGTAACCGCTCACCTAAGAAAAGCCGCCCTAAAAACACGTTAATTAACGGGTTAATGTAATACCCTAAACTGGCATCCAAGATGTGGTCGTTATTAATCGCCCAGATAAATAAAAGCCAGTTAGCCCCGAGTAACAGCCCGGCAACGAACAAGATTTGCATAACCCGTTTATTGCGAAAGGCTGCACCAACCTTAGGCCATTGCTTTAACGCAGCGATAAAACCAACAAGCAGCACCACCGACCATATCACTCTATGCATAAGGATTTCAGCTGCCGGCAACACCATTAATTGCTTGAAATAAACAGGCGCAACGCCCCACATACTGTATGCGGCAATAGCGCAAATAACACCGACTTGAGCGGCACTGGCTTGCTTTGACAAGGCTGGCTCCAAAGACATAAAGGGTTAGAAGGCGCGTATTGTTTATCAGGTTTGTTCAATACACAACCTTTACCGCTTTCCTATGCGGCAAAGGGAGTATAGCAAGCGGCATAACAAGGTTATCCCTTCAGTACATCCTTGTACCGTCTCTGAAGCGGTTAACGACGCCGCGATAAATGACGCAACATCAAAGTAAGAAGAGGGTCCCCAAACCAAGGAACGCTACGAAGCCAACGATATCGGTTACTGTAGTAAGAATGACCGAGCCTGATAGCGCAGGGTCTATTTTTAATTTATCTAAGATGACAGGCACAAACACACCCGCGAGTGCCGCCGCGACTATGTTGAACAATATCGCCAGGCAAATAACCACCCCTAACATGGCGTCAGTAAACCAAAAGTACGCGACAACGCCAATCACCAAGGCCCAAATCACGCCGTTCACGCCGCCCACCTTCAGCTCTTTTACCATTAGAGCCCGTAAGTTAGCCGGTGTGACCTGACCGAGCGCTAAGCCCCGAACAATAAGGGTTAACGTTTGGCTACCGGCAATACCGCCCATGCTCGCCACCACCGGCATAAGCACGGCAAGCGCGACAACCTGCTGCAGCGTGCCTTCAAATAAACCAATAAACCACGAGGCCATAAAAGCAGTAAGCAAGTTAATGCCTAGCCATAGCGCACGGTTTTTCGCACTTTTAGCAACCGGCGAGAATAAATCTTCGTCCTCATCCATACCCGCCGATGACATTACCTGGCGTTCGTAAAATTCATTCACCAGTTCACTCGCTGAAGACACGTCAAGGCGGCCCAGCAACTTATTATTTTCATCAACGACCGGCAGCGAGGCAAGCCCAGAGCGCTGTACCAGCAACGAAGCGTTCATGGTGTCGTCTTCGCCTTGGATCGTGGTTACATTCTCTTCTGACAAATCGAAAAGCGACACGTGATCTTGGGCCGTAAACAAATGGTTTATTTTAACTAACGCCGAAAACTGCCCTGAACGGTTAACCAAAAAGATGCTGTCACAATGTTGGGGAACATCTCGCCTAAGCAAGCGCAACCCCTCACGCACTTTAGCGTTTGAAGGCAGCACCAACTGTTCGTGATTTACCCAGTGGCCTATTTGATTATCGGAAAACTGAGTGGCCTCTCTAAAATACTTACGTTCTTTTGAGTCGAGAGACTCATAAGCCATATCAACGAGTCGCTTTGGCAATGAGTCGAGAAGCTCAAGCAAGTCTTCGGCATCAATATCAGCAAAAATGGAGGCCCATTCATTATGTGGTGTATTGTCGATGAGAATTTCACGAGGGTCGCTACGCATCTCAACAAGCACATCGAGTTTGCGGTCGCGAGGTATACCTTCCCACACCGCCAAACGCTTTTCTACAGGCAAAGATTCAAGTAGCGATGCGATATACACTTCGTCTTGCCCGGCTAACGCGGCCAATAAGGTGGCGGGGTCATCACCCATGCTGTCGGTAACAATTTCTTCAATTAAATCTGGTAATGGCTCTGCCATATTACATCTCCCGTTGATACCACTCACATCACTTGCACTTGTCGAGCTTTGGCGCTACAAGGCGGCGTTACACGCGCTAAGCAGCATCCTACTCCAGCATATAGGTACCTGTGCTTAAGGCAATATGTTCGCTTTTTTCATGATGCAATTTCATCCTGCAAGTCACCGGCATACTGCGCTGCGAATTATAGCACCGTATTTCATTTACTCTGCTTATTAGTTTTGTTCATTAAATATACCACCAGGTAACACAAGTGCCTGATGAGAAAGGCTATCGCTGAATTTTAGTCTAGTTTTTTAAATTGCCCCGTGAAGACATCGCTAAAAACGCGTAAAATCCAGCGCCATGACAACTGCAATTGCTCCATCTGAATCAAGCTCCAACACGCAAAGTGCAAAAACACCAGAACGCATTTTAAAAGATGTCTTCGGTTACGACGCTTTTCGCGACGGTCAGGGCGAAGTCATTCACCGCGTATGTGAAGGTAAAGACGCACTCGTGCTGCTGCCTACTGGTGGCGGTAAATCGCTGTGTTATCAAATTCCTGCGCTGGTGCGAAATGGAACAGCCATTGTTGTGTCGCCGCTTATATCATTGATGCAAGACCAGGTAGAGCAGCTGAAGGCCTTAGGTGTAAAAGCAGCTTACCTAAACTCCACGTTAGAAGCCGATGAGCAAGCGGGTATTAACGACGCATTGCAGGCAGGAAAGCTAGACCTGCTTTATGTGTCACCTGAGCGTTTGATGCAGTACTATTTTCAGCAGTCGCTTGCCAATGCCGACATTGCGCTTTTTGCTATCGATGAGGCGCACTGTGTGTCTCATTGGGGGCACGACTTTAGGCAAGACTATCGCGCCCTTGGCCAAATTAAATCTCGCTTTCCCTCTATTCCCGTAATCGGGCTAACCGCCACCGCAGATACGGCAACGCAAGCTGACATACTCACCCAGCTTAACTTGCACGCCCCTTTGGTTTACAAAGGTAGTTTCGATAGACCCAACATACGCTATCGGGTAATGAGCAAGTACAAGGCATTCGACCAAGTGGTTGCTTATGTTAAGCAGCAGGAAGGCAGCGGTATTATTTACTGCAACAGCCGGGCAAAAGTAGACGACCTTCACGCGAAGCTATTCAAACAAGGCTTTCGATGTGCGGCCTATCACGCAGGGATGGATAGCGACGAGAGAGAGCTTGTTCAGCGCCAGTTTCTCAATGACAAAATCGATATCGTTGTAGCCACGGTGGCCTTTGGCATGGGCATTAATAAATCTAACGTGCGCTATGTGGTGCATCACGATGTGCCGCGAAGTGTAGAAAGCTACTACCAAGAAACAGGCCGCGCTGGGCGAGACGGTCTGGAATCTGAAGCCTTATTATTGTTTGATGAAAAAGACGCTGCCCGTGTAAAGCAGTGGATAGAGCAAGGTGAGATTGCCGAGCGCAACCAAATAGAATTGCAGAAATTCGCAGCAATGGAAGCTTTCTCTGAAGCCCAAACCTGCCGTAGGCAAGTCTTGCTAAACTACTTTTCTCAGTTTAGTGACAGCGCCTGTGGCAATTGTGATATTTGCCTAGACCCGCCAAAGATGATTGACGGTTTGGTTATCGCTCAAAAAGTACTGTCTTGTGTACTGCGGCTTTCGCAGCAGGCGTCAAGCCAATACGTCATCGATGTGCTGCGCGGAAAGCAGCTTAGGCGACTTCAAGAAGCCGGGCACCACCAGCTTTCTACCTACGGTATAGGTAAAGATAAATCAGATAGTTATTGGCACAACATTATCAATCAACTTGTGCACAAAGGCCTTATTCGTGTAGATATTACCGCTCATGCGGCCTTGCGGTTAACAGAAGCGGCCCGCCCAGTTCTTAAAGGCGAAGTGGACGTTCAGCTTGCTGTACCGCGACTTGAGTTTAAACCGGATAAGAAAAAAGCGAAGCAAGCGCCTGCCAACTACGACAGAACCTTATTCACTCGTCTTAAGCACTTACGGAAAGTGTTGGCAGAAGAGAATGAGGTGCCGCCCTACGTGGTATTTAGTGACGCAACCTTAGTTGATATGGCGTGCAAACTGCCTACCACGCGCAACACTATGCTAGATGTGAGCGGTGTAGGCCAAACCAAGCTAGAGCGCTACGGCGAGGCCTTTATCCAACTTATCGACGATTATATCAACCGCGAGCACTAGCGCACTTATAAGCGCTAGGCATAGGCGTATTCACCACCTTTTTCTAAGGCGGCTTTATATGTCTCTCTGGCATGAACCCGTTTCACATACCCTTGAATAGCACTAAAGTCTTTTGCACGACCACTTGCTACCAATGACTCCAACGGAAATATCATTTGTACGTCTGCACCGGTGGGTTCATCACCAGCAAACCAGGTATTCTTTGCCAAGTAAGATTCTACATAACGCAAGCTTTGCGCCAAATTCGGTCCGTAATAAGCGTTTATGATGCCATCTATCAGCTTATTAGTAATTGGCTTAATGAAAAATGGTTTAGACCCTTTTTGACGTGCTTTCTCCAGAACTAAATTAGCCACCAGTGGCGGCATTAGCGAGCCCTCTGCAAAGTGCAGCCAGAACCAATATTGCTGAAGTGCTTCGGGGTCTTGTGGAACAGTGAACGACGCGGTCGCATGGTTGCGCACGAGATACTCTACAATAGCGCCAGATTCTGCAATTGCACCATGTGGCGTGGTGAGTACGGGAGAGCGTCCTAACGGGTGCACCGCGCGCAATGAGTCAGGCGCCAAGTTAGTTTGGCTGTCCCTTTGGTAAAATTCTATTTTGTACTCTACCCCCAGCTCTTCAAGTAGCCAAAGAATTCGCTGTGAGCGAGAGTTATTCAAATGATGAAGTGTTAGCATACCCCGTCCTTAATACGCTTGGTTTAACGCTTTTGTTATTGTGATGTACTATATACCTCTTTTTGCCCAAGCGGGTTTATAAAACCACTAAATTGATAAGTTCTATGCCGGTTTTAACCATAAATGACATTCGACAACACACAGTAGTTAGCGAACACAGCGTAGAAATTCGCCTTTCACTGCCCACCACTCCACTTAAAACGCAGCAGTGGGCAGAGCAGTTTTGCCAGCTATTTAATTTCACACTATCTGAGGCAGACTGGGGGGCAGATCGCTTTCAAGCCATACTTACGGCACAATCGAGCAATACTGACTTACAATGCATGCTGTGTATAGAATGGCTATGTGAAGCCATCTGGCTTGAACCTATAGGCACGCAGCAGTCTCCCGGCGTCATTAATGACTATCTTCAAAGCGTATAGCACGACATACTGCACAGAGTTGCGAGTTTGGCTTTTCAGCCAAACTCGTATTATTCTAAAGAAAACACGCGAGGAATCAGTAGACTTAGCGACTCTACGTTTTATCTTTGATAATTAAGCATCCTCTGATTAAGCGCTTGAAGGAATTAACAAGTGGTATTAGCCCGGCTAACAAAGTATGTATCAGCTTTGCTCATTAGTTGGGTAATGTTTAGCTTTCATGTTTTCGCGAGTAGTCCCCTGGTTATCAATGAATCGTTCGAGCGAGACATTATTAATCATTTCGCCCAGCGTTTAGAAGCGCCGAGCAGCACGACTTACTTTGATATTCTAAGCGGCAGCGCCGTTGCCCCCTCGCCAGGACCTAACACTAATAAGCGGGTGTGGTATTCAACATCGCTTCAACACACTGGCTACAGCCCTATTCCCTTAGTGCTTAATATCGATAGACTAAACATAGACGACCTACAAATTTACTTGCTCGACGACAGTCAGCGAATTATCAAATCTTATCGCTATCAGGCCGGTAAAGGGGACTACTCGCTGCGCCAACCCCTGCCAAATATACGCCTCGCCTTTACACTTCAGCCCTATCAAGATGCGAGACTGTTAATTGCTGTTAAAGATGACGGCCTTAAGTATTTTCCAATCGCGCTATGGGAAAGAGATCGGCTTCATCAGCACGATACCAATATGCTTACGCTATTAGGTGCAGTAGCAGGCGTGATGTCGCTTATCGCCTTTTATTTTTTATTTTCCTATTTATATCAGCGTATTCCTTCTCGGTTCTGGCTCACTATGACAACCTTAGTCATTATCGCACTGCTTTTTATAACCGAAGGTGGCTTAGCCGTATGGCCCAACCTAACGAATGCCAGCGAGAACTTTTTCGCCGTATGCTTCGGCATGCTTTTACTGTGCGTTGGCAAAGTAACCCATCATCTGTTTCCTCGCGTGCCTTTTTTATTGCGTGCAATTAATTATGCTGCGCCCATCGCCGCTACCATTTACTGCTTAACCGTTGATGCCTATACCACAACAATATCTCTGCTACTGCTTATAGCGGTTATGGGCCTCTACCACGTGGCACTAGCCCTTTTATTTAAGGACAAGGTCAGCCGTGTGGTTAGCACTACCTACGCATTAGCATGGCTGTCGTTTTTCGCGTTCTATGCCTTAGTCACTCTGAATTTATTTAGCGACCTTATTTATACGGTTGATGTTGCCATGGGCATGCTGCTGTTCATCACCTTGGGGTTCTTGTGTCTAGGGTTCTCTGTCATTACCAAGGAGCAAGCCAAAAATCAGGATCAGCTATCTACGCAAGCAGAGACTATTTCAAACTTAAACCACTTCTATGATCTATTCAGAAATTCAGCCGAGGGACATTACACCTCTACCTGGGATGGAAAGCTAAAGTCGGTAAACCCTGCCACGTGTAAGGTATTTGGGTACGAGAACGAAGAGGAAATGCTTGCCGATGCTGCCAGCACCAAAGTTTTCTACGCCTCGCCAGAAGACAGACAAGTGCTACTTGGCGAGGTCTCTCAACAAGGTCATGTAACGGGTAAAGAAATTCGTGGAAAACGCAAAGATGGTAGTGAGTTTTGGTTCTCACTGTCATGCCAGATGAGAGAAAGCGACGACGGTAATTTCCTTTACGGTTCTATCATTGATATTACTGAGAAAAAACAGTCTGACTTAAGCCTTCAATACTTAGCTACTCACGATTCGCTTACCGGGGTATACAACAGACGCCAGTTTGAAACTGACTTTAGAGAAAAGCTCTCACAAAAAAGCGATATTCCGGTTTGCATACTTTTTATGGATTTAGACCGCTTCAAAGTTGTCAATGACACCTGCGGCCATAAAGCCGGCGACGTGTTGATAAAAGACATCGCCCGCTTAATTGAGAACACCTTGCATGATGAAGCGCTGCTAGCGCGACTCGGTGGCGATGAGTTCGGCGTCATTTATACAGACGTTGATGCTAACGAAGTATACCTAAACGCGGTAAAAATACTAAATGCGGTACAGGCCTATCGATTTATGTGGGATAACCGCATTTTCAATTTGGGCGTGAGTATAGGCATGGTGGTGTGTGAAGACACAGAGGTAAACGCAGGACAGTATTTGAGTATGGCTGACGCCGCCTGCTATTTCGCGAAAGAACAAGGCAGAAATCAAGTTCACAGATACAATAAAGACGACGAAAGTATGCAGCGTTATCAGCGAGAGCTCGACTGGGTATCGTCGATTAACAACGCATTAGAAGAGGGTCGCTTCGAGCTTTATTACCAGTCACTAAGGCCATTAAATCAAACCACCGACGGTCACTATTACGAGGTGTTATTAAGACTTAGAGAAAAGAACGGTAACTTAGTAGAGCCCGCTAACTTTTTGCCTACCGCAGAACGTTTTGAGATGAATGTGAACGTCGATAAATGGGTGGTGACCAATACGTTTAAATGGCTATCGGAAAACCCTGAACACCTTGCTGAGCTTAAGCGTTGCAGCATCAACCTTAACTGTCACTCTTTGGCAGATAGAGACTTCACCTTATTCATATTAAATGCCTTTGAAACCTTTAATATTCCTTACAACAAGGTGTGTTTTGAAGTCATCGAATCGGTCGCCATTATCAAAATGGAAGACACCCTTTCTTTTATGCGCACCTTCAACCGACTGGGATGCTCATTTGCTCTTGATGACTTTGGCAGCGGGTTCTCTTCTTACAGCTACTTAAAAAGCTTGCCGGTGAACCAGGTTAAGATTGACGGAATGTTTATCAAAGATATGCTCAACGACAGTGTAGACACCGCCATGGTCGCGTCAATTAATGATGTTGCGAAAGCGATGGGCATGCAGACCGTTGGCGAATTTGTTGAAAATGAAGGAACTCTGGCGCAGTTAGGCAAAATGGGTGTCGACTTTGCCCAAGGGTACGGCGTTGCAAAACCTGCCCCACTACGTGATTTTAAACCCCTGTAATAACCTTTCGTAATGCACACTGCGCGAAAAAAGTGATAGCACAAGCATCAACTCGCGTATAATAAAGTGGTAGACTTGCAAAAAAAGAAGTCGTCCCCACTTATTGCCTACTGTCCAAAGTGTAGAAGTAACATGAGCAGCAAACAGCCTAAATACGAATATGTCAGTACCGCAAAATTACCCACACGTATGGGTGATTTTAAAATACACGGTTTTGTAGAAGCCAGCGGCCAAGAGCACGTTGCCCTTTCCTATGGAGAGTGGAAAGAAGATGACGTGGTACCAATTCGTATTCATTCAGAGTGCTTAACCGGTGACTCTTTGTTTAGTACCCGTTGCGACTGTGGCTTCCAGCTAGAAAAAGCCATGCAAAATATCGTTGATAACGGTCATGGTGTACTGCTTTACTTGCGACAAGAAGGGCGCGGAATAGGCCTTTTAAATAAAATTCGTGCTTATAACCTTCAAGATAGCGGCATGGATACGGTTGAAGCTAACGAACATCTCGGCTTTGACGCCGATTTAAGAAGCTATGATATTTGTAAGCTTATGTTGGATACGCTAAACGTAAAACACGTTGAGCTGATGACGAACAACCCTAAAAAGTTGGCGGCGCTTAAAGCATTAGGTATTGACGTGGTGGCGAGAAAGCCTATTGATCACGGCATTACCAAAGACAATAAAAATTATTTAAAAACAAAGACGGAGAAGCTAGGTCACGCCTTTGACCCCCACGTTTTCAAATAAATATGCTTAAGTAAACGAGCCCAAATAATCTCGTAAAGCGCCCACAAACTACGTGGGCGTTTTCTATTCAGGTTGGGTTAATTCTAGGTGGGTTATAACGTATACAGACTTACCACATTGCGCGTAAAAAGCGGTCGTAACCGCCTAATGGCAATGTAAGGAGAATGTATGAAAAGCATAACCTTATCTGTACTCTTTGCGCTTTCAAGCACAGCCGCACTGCCTGCCTTAGCACAATCCAGTACGGGCTTAACCCAAACTTCTGCATCTACGCAGCAGTATTCTGATGCGCAATTAGACAGCGTGCTTGCCCCCATAGCGCTGTACCCAGATACATTACTTACCCATATCTTGATAGCTGCCACCTATCCATTAGATGTGGTGGCCGCCGATCGCTGGCGTCAAAGCAATAAGCACCTTACGCCTCAACAGGTAGATAATGTACTTGCCAATGTAAGTTGGGACCCCAGTGTAAAAGCCCTCGCGTCATTTACTGACTTGCTTAACACCATGGCGAATGATCTTCAGTGGTTACAGCAACTTGGCGACAATGTGCTAATTGACCAAAGCCGGGTCCTTGACCGTGTGCAGGTGCTTCGCCAACACGCCCATAATACAGGCAACTTGGTGACTAACGACTATATTGAAGTTGAAACCGAGCGCCGGCACACCCGTGAAGTCATTTATATCGAGCCCCGCCAGCGAGAGGTGGTATATGTGCCCTACTACGACCCCCACATTGTATACGGTCATTGGTGGCATACAACATCGCCCGTACGCTGGCGCCATCAGGTAAGTTATCACCACCATAGCAATGTATTTTGGTCACCCAGTATACATCTTTCCACCGCTTTCTTTTTTGGCAGTGTTCACTGGCATAACCGCCATGTGGTGATTCACCGCGAGCCCGTGCGCCGGTATTATCGTGGCAGTCCCAGAAAGCGTGTAGTAAGTAAGGACTATCGCCGTTGGGAACACAATACGGTGCATCGCCGTGCTCGCTACTCAAACCCCGTTGTGCATAGCGCTCCTTCACGCTTTGAAAAAGCGGGCGTGGCCCGGGCAAAGCATCTGTCTAACAAGCAAGGCACAATAAATCGCAAGCCGTCGATTGAGCACGCGTTAAAACGAAACCAATCCCATGTTAGAAGTGAAAAGCCACAAAGAAACAACACGTTAAAGCAGTTAAAACGAGACAATGCAAAAAGCGTAGCGCCAGTAAAAGCGCCAAAACGGTTTGCTAATCGAGGAGACGAAATACAGCGCTTACCTAAACGACACGTTAATCGCCAGCACATTGAGAAAACAAGCCCACAGAATCGCTCGATTGCACGGGAAAGTACTAAGCCAATGCGTATTGAGCGAGCAAACAACAAACCGAAGCGTATTGAGCGAGCAAGCAACAATAGACCAGTAAAACGGGAGAAATCCAATCGGCAGGTATCTCGAGTAGAACGAAGCGTTTCGAGAGGCAATAGCGATAAGCACTGAATGTCTATTGAAGGTCTTTTTTCACGACACTTTAAAAAGGAATGTTAAACAACCGCGCAACGCAAATAGCGTTATCCGCCACCTGCGATGATATTTTTAAGGGCTTGCAGAGAAGGTTTTGCAAGCCCTTTTTGTATTCCTTTAGCTCTGCGCCTCATAACAATTGACTAATGCCTCGACGAAGCGAAGTGGCGACTGCTCATCTAAATTAAAATACAGCGATGGCTCGATAAGCTCCAACTCCATGATGGCCCATTCCCCTTTTTGACGAACCAAGTCCACTCGCGCATAGAGCGCTTCACAAGGCATCGCCAATAGCGCTTTTTGGGCAATATCCAATTGTTCACTGTCTACAGTAACTAAGTGTAAGCTTCCTCCATGCTCTTCTTGCACCCGAAAATCCCCTTGCTTGGGCACTTTTTTATTGGCGTGACTAAACGCGCCACCAAAGTAGAACAGCGAGTATTCCCCTTCTTCTACCACACTATTTAAAAAGGGCTGAACCATAAAATTTCGCTGCCCAAAGGTTTCACTTAATAGGTGTGCATCTTTTTCCCATGTGTCTCGCGATAGCTTAAAGGTATCGTCGGCATTAGCGCTTAAAACCGGTTTTATGACGAGGGTATCGCTATCGAACTTCAAAAAGGCATCGCCTATAACAGTGTTATTAAAGGTATCTCCCCACACCGTTTCTACAATGGGAACGCCTTTATTTTCTAAGTCTCTAAGATAATACTTTTCTATATTCCACTGCATAAGAGAAAGAGGGTTGAACAGTGTGGCGCGGGAGGCTTCTATTTGTTTAAGACAACAAAGAAACGCATTGGCATCTTGCTGGTAATCCCAAGTGCTTCTTACAATAACATAGTCAAAAGCGTCCCAGTTCACCGACGCCGCATGCCAAGATATGGTGTCTACTATCCAGCCCTTTTGATTGAAGTAAGGGATGAGTAATTCGTCATAGACAAAAAAGTCTTCAAGGTTATCTGTGGAAAGAAAGGCAACTGAAGGCATAAGAGGCTCCTTGATAATAGTAGAGACGACTTGAGGTGAGTAACGATTCACGACTAGCCTAAAGTTAAATGGCGCAAAATCTATACCTTACGTAAAATTGAGGGAAATTAGCACAGCCCACGCTTATAACCTACACTTTAATCCAAACACTTGTTGGAGAATAGCATGCAGTACCCTTGGCTCCTTGAAGGTCATAAAATTTTTCGCGTAGTAATCGTTGTTCAGCTCGTCATTGCTGCTGCAATTGGCGTATTTACCGGAGAATTATTACCTGCATTTATCTTTGGCGTGCCAATCGCAGCGGTCCCTTTAATGTTAAGCTTTCAGTCGCCGTATTCTGCACTTAGCCGCCACGCCATGGCCATCGGGGTGCAGCTACTTACGGCACTGCATATTCACCAGTCGTTTGGATTGATTGAAGTGCACTTTGAAATATTCGTATTACTCGCGTTTCTATCCTATTTTAGAGATTGGAAAGTGATAGCAACAGGTACGGCTGGGGTAGCCGTTCACCATATCTCATTTTTCTTTTTACAGGCGGGTGGCGCGCCACTTTTCATTTTCGAAGAAGGGCACATTAGCTTTTCAATCCTCCTCATGCATGCCGCGTTTGCGTTAGCTGAAGGTGGTGTATTGATGTACATGGCAAAACAAAGCCACCAAGAAGGTGCAGGCGCCGCTGAATTGCGTTTAGCCATTGATAACATGCAGCGAAGTGACGGCAAGCTCGACTTAACAGTAGCATTAAATCGTCAAAGTAACATTGTGAAGCCTTTCGCCGAACTCATTGACCAAGTGAAGTCGCTAATTGAACTGGCCTCAAACCTTACCGATGATGTAGTCAATGGCTGCAATAAGATGGAGTCGGCGGCGAATAATATGTTCGAGATCAGTCGCAATACCGACCAAGAGCTCGCGATGGTTTCGGCATCATCTGAAGAGATTGCGCAAACCATGCAGCTTTCTACTGAGCAAACCACCCTTGCCAGCGATAAGGCGTCTGCTGCACAAACGTCTTCTCAAAGCACGCGCGATAGCATCTCCAACTCCAGTCGTACCATTGAATCGCTTCGTCATACGCTTAATGTAGCGGCCGATACAAACTCTGCCCTTAACGAGCAGTGCTCGCATATCTCTGAAGCAATGCGCTCAATCACTGCAGTCGCTGAACAAACTAACCTTCTAGCCTTAAATGCGGCCATTGAGTCTGCGCGCGCAGGTGAACACGGTAGAGGCTTCGCGGTGGTTGCCGACGAAGTGCGTACCCTCGCCATTCGCTCTAAAGAAAGTGCAGACCAGATTACCAGTATTACCGAGCAACTTGTTGCGCAAACCGCAAGCTCGGTAGATCAAATGCAAACCTGTATTCAGCTTGTCGATGAAGCCGTGGTATCTAGTGACAGCGCAACGTCGGCGATGACTGAGATTATGCAGCAAATTCGCGAGGCGAGCGAGAGCATGACTGAAATTGCAACGTCGGCCGTTGAACAAGAAACTGCGTCAGCCTCTATTGCACAAAGCACTGCCCGTTTAAGCGAATTCACTTCTGAAGAGTTAGCAACAGCCGAGTCTCTTGCCGAAGAAGTTGAAGTGTTGTCACAAGTTTCTAAGCGCATGCGCAGCGCCATCGAACGCTTTAAGCTTTAATGGTTATCGGCGAATTATAGGCGCTAGGAAACATGCGAAAACACCTAGGCTGGGCACTGTTAGCATTATGGGCGGTAAGCCTGCTCACCGCCCTGTTAGTGTATGGCCAGCGCCAGTTGTCTTCGTTTGATCCAGACGGAAAGCTTCTTCACCTTAGCACTGCGCCTAGCTTCGATACAAAGCTAGTTCAACTGCTTCACCATCAAAACATCAAGGCGGGCTCAGTTGTTCATGTAGGCACAACCTCGCGCTGCTATTGTGAATCGCTTACTTCGCCTCACCAAAACCAGCTGTTAGCCTCGCTTGGCGAAGGGTATCAAAGCGTTAGGCTTAACATAGACGAAGTGCCAGCACTACAAGCCATGCTTCACGCTGTCCCCGCCCTTATCGTTCTGGATAATCAAAATCAACTGCGCTATTTGGGCCCCTACGCCACAGGTTACGGCTGCTTTACAGGTAAAAACCTAGTAGAGCAAGTGGTAAGCTACGCCACCCAATCCCCTTATAACGGGGCCGTCATTAATGCTGATGCCCAAGGCTGCTTCTGCTAGTCACTGGCACAAATTATGTAAGCTATTCTTGTAAAGTCATTTATTGTCTGAAATACAGTCAAACTTGGGTATTTCTTACTCACATGTAATGTAAAACAGCAAGGTTTACAAGGAGTCGAATATGTCTAAACGCGCCACCCTTTATCGTATGGTCATGCCGAACCATATTTGTCCTTTTGGGCTCAAGTCGAAAGACTTGCTGGAAAGAAAAGGCTTTGAGGTTAACGACCACCATTTAACGACTCGCAGTGAAACCGATGCATTTAAAGAAAAGCATGAGGTAAAAACCACGCCCCAAACCTTTATTGATGACAAACGCATTGGCGGTTACGACGACCTAAGAGATTATTTTAACCTAAAGCAAGAAAGTGAATTTGGGTCTCGCTATACGCCCATTATCGTTATTTTCTCGTTAGCTGCATTGATGGTAGCTGCACTTATGCTAAAAGGCGGCCTAGCCGCTGATGTAGAACCGTTTGTGATGAACTTTATCGGTATCACTATGGTCATTCTCGCCTTACAGAAACTGCAGGATTTAGTCGCGTTTTCAAACCAGTTTATCACCTATGATCTGCTGGCAATGAAGCACGTGCGTTACGCTTATGTTTACCCCTTTGCTGAAGCCTACGCTGGTTTAGGCATGCTCGCCGGGCTACCTGCGCTTATGGTATCGCCAGTTTCTATATTCATTGGTGCAATCGGCGCTGTATCTGTCATAAAAGCAGTATATGTAGACAAGCGAGAGCTTAAGTGTGCCTGCGTTGGCGGTAATTCAGACCTGCCCCTTGGCTTTATCTCGTTAACAGAGAATCTCGCCATGTTTGGTGCAGGCCTGTATATGTTGGTTAACTGGCTCGCCCTCTAACATAGTTAGTTCGAGCTAAGCCGCAGAACGTCGCCCTCGTCCCTAAGGGGTTATCGATGACGGGCGACTCATCCCTTTAAGGTGGGCTACAACACTGCGCCCTAATGCGCTTAAATCATATCCCCCCTCTAACATGCTGATTATGCGCCCCTTGCAGCACTCATCGGCAATAATTCGCAGCTGCTCGCTTACCCAGAAATAGTCATCTTCAACTAACCGCAAGTGAGCCATTGGGTCTTCTGCATGAGCATCAAAACCGGCCGATATTAGGATGAGTTCTGGCTGAAAGTTGCGAAGGGCATCAAACCAGTGCTGCACTTTTTCTCGAAATACCTCACCAGTGGTTCCTGCGTCTAAAGGTACAGACAAGATATTACTGGCCGACACTGGTGAGCCACTGTGGGGGTAAAATGGGTGCTGAAAGCTGCTACACAGCATTATGCGTTGGTCGCCTGCAACAATTTGCTCGGTGCCATTGCCATGGTGAACATCAAAGTCGACAATCGCCACGCGTTTAAGCCCATAGTTTTGAAGTGCGTAACGGGCAGCTATAACAATGTTATTAAAAACGCAAAAACCCATCGCACTATCATAAGTGGCGTGGTGGCCCGGCGGCCTGGTTGCACAAAATGCTTGCCGGTCTTCACCATCCATCACCCAGTCTACCGCATTACAGCCTGCCCCCGCCGACTCTAACGCCGCGGTTAAACTATGTCGCATTAAGCCTGTGTCCTCGTCAAGCCAGGCTACGCTGTCCTTTCTTTCTGAGTATTGCGTTTTTTCATGGTCGCTAAACATTGCCTGAGCAGCCTGTTCAAATACACTTTTTACATAGTAAGGGTCGTGGGCAAGCGTTAAGTAAGCTTCAGCAATAGGCGTAGCATCTGCGTGTTCACACACCATGTCTAAACCAGAGGAAAGGAGCTGATCGTCAATGGCAAACAAGCGGTCGGGCGACTCTGGGTGGTCTTTGCCCAAATCGTGTTTAGTGCCATGTTTGCCGCGAAATATTTTTATTGTCATGTCAGTGAAGCCACATCGAGTACTAATTCTATGTCACTGGGGTCGCCAGTAAATTTTCTTTTGAATTGGGCCTGTTCAAATATGGCTATCATCGGACTGTTATCACCGCGTACATAGGCCATCATTTTTGCAATGCCCCGTACCTTGGCAACGTTGATAAGCTCGTTTAAAAGCCGACTTGCCATCCCTTTGCCCTGCTGGGTTTCCCTGGTTACAAACGCCGCCTCACAGGTATTGTCATCAGGGTTATAGTAAAAACGTCCCACCGCATGAATGGTAATGCGAGAGCCTTCTTGCCTTACAATGCATAAGGCAGCATCAGCGCTTTGATCCACCGACACCAAATTGCATGACTTTTCACGAGACATTTGTTTAGGGTCGTAGTTATAACGCAGCCTCAGCGTTTCTTTGGTATGGGAATAGAAAAACTCTTGAAGACGCCGCTCATCAGCGGGGTTCAAGGGCCGCATATAGAAGGTTTCGCCTTGTATGTTGAGCTTTTTAAGCTGTATAGCACCTAATTCGGGTATATCGGTAGGGTACTTTTCTTGGTAATGAGGCACCCAATAATGCTGACGAACTTCTTCTAGCAAGGCTGCGCGAAATTTAGGGTGAGCAACACGAATAAGCTCTAATGCACGCTCACGAATGCTTTTGCCTTTAAGCGACGCAATGCCGTACTCCGTTACCACATACTGCACGTTGCCCCTGGACGTTACTACGCCTGCACCTTCACTGATACGCGGAGTTATCCGAGAAATGGTTTCATTTTTTGCCGTAGACGGCAGCGCGATGATCGCCTTTCCGCCCTTGCTGATAGACGCGCCAGTGACAAAGTCTACCTGCCCGCCAATGCCGCTGTAAAAGTCATACCCTAGAGAGTCGGCCACCACTTGCCCGGTTAAATCCACTTCTAATGCGCTGTTTATCGCCACCATATTATCGTTTTTGGCTATGTTAGTAGGCTTATTCACATAGCTGCTTGGGTAAAATTCAATATGAGGGTTACTATCAATTAGGTCGTAAAGTTTACGCGTGCCAATAGCAAAGCTCGTGACGATCTTACCCGGGTGAAAGGTCTTCTTTTTATTCGTAATTGCGCCCGACTCCAACAGTTCGATAATGCTGTCGGTCAGCATTTCGCTGTGAATACCCAGGTCTTTGTGATTACACAAATACTTTAAGGTGGCGCTGGGAATTTTGCCAATACCAAATTGCAACGTCGCCCCGTCGTCAACAAGCATAGCAACATACTGCCCTATCCGTTCAGCGACCGAATCTATTGGCGGCGGCGACACCTCAACCAGTGGCTCTTCTGCCTCGATACAGGCGGTAATTTCACTAATGTGAATATAGGAGTGCCCAGATGTTCTAGGCACTTGCGGGTTAATTTGGGCGATGACTTTTTTACTTTGCCTAATGGCCGACATAGCGATATCTACCGCAGGCCCCAACGAGCAATAGCCAAATTCATCAGGGGGGCTTACGTTCACTAGCGCTGCATCAAGGGCAAGGGTACCATCGCTGAACAAACTTGAAATTTCAGACAGGAAAACCGGCGTATAATCTGCGCGCCCTTCATCTACGGCCTTGCGCATCGTATCACCACCAATAAAGAAGGTGTTCGCTTTAAATAAATTTTTGTACTCTTCTTTCACCCAGCGGGTGTCGCCTAATGCCAGCATGTGCACAAGCTCTATATCACTAAAACCTTCGCTGTTATCAATAAGGTGCTGCACGAGTGCGTGAGGTACTGACGCGTTCCCGCCAACAAAGACACGGCAACCAGATTTAATTAAAGAAGACCACTGTGGCGCTTGAGGTAAACTACATGTCATTTCCATCTGCCCTGTTCATAGCCATATCTCATCATGCCATAAAAACACGCCCATTCCTGCTTTTGAAGCCAAAAGCGCTATAAGCGATTGGTCGTAGGTTGTGTTTGACGTAAGCAGGTAGCAAAAAGCCCACCGAAGTGGGCTTTATGAATATCATAGTACATGGGGGTTAAGGCACGCCTTCAGCCAACACACCTTATGAATACAAAAGGTTAGTAGCGAAACTTTTCCAACCAGTTTCTGAAAAACGGCGAAATTACCGACTTACTATTTGCTAAACGGTGACCGTCGTTAAGTAACAAAAGCTGCGCTTTTTGATGACGAGCGTACTTAAGGCTGTTCTCAATTGGCACAATCTCATCGTTCCAGCCGTGCACCAAACTCACGTAACCGTCGTAGGGAAAACGCTGAACTTTGTAATTGGGCAAGTACAGCGCAGGCGCCATAAGGAAGACACCTCTCGCCGATATTTGGCTCGCCGCGGCGAGTGAAACATAGCCGCCCATGCTCGAGCCCACTAAAACAACGTCATTACACTTTTCAGCAATGGTCTCTTTTAGGCGCTCTAAGCGGGCTTCGGGGCAATCGAGATCTTGATAATCGATACTCTCTACACCAAAGCCCATATCGTTCGCTACATTAGAAAGCGTGGTTATTTTACTGCCCCATGGACCGCTTTCTTTGCCGTGAGAAAAAACAACTGTGGTCATTACCAATATCCCTATGTAGAAGAATGAAACGTTTTTTTCTCACTCTAGCGCACTTGCTTATTGCTTGTCTTCTTTATGGAACAGTTTTTCTACCATCACGTAGAACATGGGCACAAAGAAAATAGCCAAGAATGTCGCCGCAAACATGCCGCCCATCACCGCAATGCCGATAGCGTTCTGACTTGCTGCTCCCGCTCCACTTGCCAGCGCTAGCGGCGTTACCCCAAGGATAAATGCCATAGACGTCATAAGAATTGGGCGAAAACGTTGGGAGGCCGCGTTAGATACGGCCGTCATTAAATCTTCACCGTTTTCGTACTGCTCTTTTGCAAATTCAACAATAAGAATCGCGTTCTTCGCAGCCAAACCCACCGTTGTTAAAAAGGCTACCTGCAGGTAAACATCATTTGGCAAGTTAAAGATGAACGCGGCGGTTACCGAGCCTAGAATACCCAAGGGAACAACCAGCATGACGGCAAAAGGCACCGACCAGCTTTCGTACAGGGCGGCTAAGCACAAGAACACGATCAAAATAGAAAGCGCATACAGCATGGGGGCTTGAGAGCCTGCTTCCTGTTCCTCGTAAGATAAGCCCGACCATTCAACCGCAAACCCTGGCGGTAGCTGACCAACCAGCTTTTGCATTTCAGCCATCGCTTCACCAGAGGACACGCCAGGTGCTGCACTACCTTGAATGTTCACCGATGAAATACCGTTAAAGCGCTCCAGCTTAGGTGAGCCATACACCCACTCTGTCGTAGAGAAGGTGCTAAATGCCACCATTTCGCCGTCGCTGTTGCGCACAAACCACTTATCTAAGTCTTCAGGGGTCATACGATGCGGCAAATCAGCCTGCATATATACGCGCTTAATACGCCCCTTATCGATAAAGTCGTTGACGTAGCTTGAGCCCCAGGCAATTTGAAGCGCGTTATTAATCTCACTTAAATTCAAGCCGAGTGCCGATGCTTTCTCACTGTCGATATTAATCTTAAACTGAGGAACATCACTTAAGCCATTGGGGCGCACACCTGCAAGTTTCGGATTCTGCGCAGCCATACCCAATAGCTGATTACGGGCATTCATTAAGGCTTCATGACCGTTTCCACCGCGATCCACCAGCTGCATATCGAAGCCTGTCGCGTTGCCTAACTCCATGATAGGTGGCGGTACTATGGGAAACGCCGAGGCATCTTGAATTTGGCTAAAGGCACCAAACGCGCGCTGCGTAACCGCGAATGCAGAATCACTCTCGTCTCGCACACTCCAATCGTTAAAGTTTAAGAACGCCATGCCGGCATTTTGTGCTTGACCTGCAAAGCTAAAGCCCACTACCGCAAACATACCGTTAACTGCGTCGCTTTCCTGCTCAAGAATGTAGTCTTCAACCTGTTTAATTGACTCTAGCGTTCGTCCTGCTGTTGCCCCTGGCGGTGTACTGACGAGCACCATCATTCGCCCTTGGTCTTCATCGGGAAGGAACGCACCTGGAAGCTGGCTAAATATAAACGCCATGCCGCCCACTAATAACCCGTACACCACGAAATAGCGCTTAAATCGTTTCGCCATGTGAGTGGTGGTTCTTTGATAGCGGTCACGCCCCTTGTTAAAGGTGCGGTTAAACCAGCCAAAGAAGCCTTTGTTCTTGTCATGATCTTCGGAATGCTGTTTTAACAACGTGGCACACAACGAAGGGGAAAGCACAATGGCAACTAATACTGAAAACGCCATCGCCGACACGATAGTCACAGAGAACTGGCGGTAAATCGCCCCGGCAGAACCGCTAAAGAACGCCATGGGAATGAATACGGTTGAAAGAACGGCTGCAATACCTACCAACGCCCCCGTAATCTGCGACATCGACTTTTTAGTGGCTTCGGCAGGCGAAAGGCCTTCCTCTTCCATAATACGCTCAACGTTTTCTACAACTACGATGGCGTCGTCCACTAACAGCCCGATGGCAAGCACCATGGCAAACATGGTCAGTACATTAATACTAAAACCAAAGGCCAGTAGCACCGCAAATGTACCCAGTAAAACAACCGGTACCGCAATAGTAGGAATAAGAGTGGCACGCCAGTTTTGAAGGAAAAGTAGCATCACCAAAAATACCAACACTACGGCTTCAATTAAGGTATGTACCACCGACTCAATAGATAGCTCGATAAAAGGTGAGCTATCGACCGGATAAACCACTTTTACGCTATCAGGTAGGTTTGAACGTAACTCTTCAACCCGGGCTTTTACGGCTTTTATCGTGTCTAGGGCATTAGCCCCCGACGCTAAGCTGATGGCCATGCCAGAAGCAGGCCTTCTATCGTAGCGAACAATAACATCGTAACTTTGTGCACCAAGCTCTACCCGCGCCACATCTCGTACTCGCACTTGCGAACCATCGGTATTTACGCGAAGTACGATGTTCTCAAAATCTTCTACGGTCTGTAGGCGGCTTTGCGCTTGAATAGTCGCATTTATTTGCTGATTTTCAATAGCCGGTAAACCACCTAATTGCCCTGCTGACACATCGGTGTTTTGAACCTGCACCGCTGCCTGAACATCCGTGGGAGTCAGGTTGTAGCTATACAGTTTATCTGGGTCTAACCAAATACGCATAGAACGCTGCGCACCAAAAACCCGCACATTACCTACCCCGTTTACACGGGATATTGGGTCTTGGAAACTCGACACTAACATGTCGCTCAGATCATACTGCGTCATGCTGTCGTCTTCAGAATAAAAACCCACCGCCAGTGCAAAAGCACTGTTCGCCTTAGTTACTGTTACCCCTTGCTGCTGCACTTGGGTTGGCAACAGCGGCAAAGCGCCTTGCACCTTGTTTTGCGTTTGAACTTGCGCAATATCAGGGTCGGTACCGGGTTCGAATGTTAACGTTATCGACAGGCTGCTGTTCGAGCTACTTGCCGAGAAATAACGCAAATTGTCGATACCCGTTAGGCTTTGTTCGATAACCTGCGTTACCGAGTTTTCAACGGTTTCTGCCGACGCTCCAGGATAGCTTGCCGAAATGGTCACCGAAGGGGGAGCCACCTTGGGATATTGCTCAATTGGCAGTGAAGTAATGGCAAGTACACCAGCCATCATAGTGATAATTGCGAGCACCCATGCAAACACGGGCCTGTCTATAAAAAAACGAGCCATATTACTTAAATCCCTTGCTTGCTATCGTGAGCCACGTGATGACGGTTGCCATTCAGACGGGTTAACTTTTGCACCAGGTTTAACCTTCTGATACCCAGTTACAATGACCTTCTCGCCCTCACTCACGCCGTTTAAAACCACATACTGATCGCGGTAAATTTTGCCAATTTCTAAGGTTCGACCTTCAACTTCATTGTTCTTGTTAACAACATACACAGACAACGAGCCGTCAGGCTGGCGAGTGGTGGCACGCTGAGGGATTAATAGCGCGTTTTCACGGCCAGTGATAACGTGGCCTTTTACAAATAACCCTGGCAGTAACACGCCTTCAGGGTTTGGCATTTCTGCGCGAAGGGTTACTGAGCCCGTGCTCTCATCAACGGTGACTTCAGAAAATTTTACGCTTCCGGTTTGTTCATAGCGCTTACCGGTCACTTCATCGACCGTCAACTCTACGTCCATAGAGCCTTGCTTACGCATTGATTGGCGCAATGTGATAATTGACGACCCTGATTCTTGCATATCAATAAAAACAGGATCTAACTGGGTTATGGTGGCAAGCTGCTGTGCCTGATTGGTAGTGACAAGGGTACCTTCGGTTACAAACGAACGGCTAATACGCCCGCTTATCGGCGCGTATACCTTGGTATAGCCCATATTTACTTTAGCCACATCAACTGCGGCTTCAGCCACACTAATGGCGGCCTGCGCCTGGTCTTTTTGGGCAATAACGTCGTCGTATTCCTGCTTACTTACCGCATTTTGCGCCACAAGGTCGTCGTAACGGCGAGCTTTCGCTTCCAGTGTTTTAAGGTTTGCCTCTACGCTTTTTAAATCAGCCTTAGCACTATTTAGCTGCGCCAGGTAGCGTGCCTCGTCAATTTGATAAAGCTGCTGACCTTTTTCTACATAAGCGCCTTCTTCAAATAGGCGCTCGGTAATAACACCATCTACCTGGGGACGCACCTGAGACTGACGAGACGGGCTAACTCTGCCCGGCAACACCATTTCATGTACTACAGGTTGTTTTTCCAGCGTAACTACCGATACGGAAGGTGCAGGCTTACCTTGCTGAGCACCTTGCTGCGCTTGCTCACCTTCGTTCGAACACCCAATAACGCCCAACAGGGTTATTAATGCTGCAGTAACATAAAAAATGCGACTCATAAATTTTCTATTTCCCAATAACGTTTACAGAACACGGCCTTTGTTCCGTATTTCCAATATAAAACTAAGAATGTTTGCTTCCAATGCGCCTAATTATCTACAGCCCTACTAGACCGATACGATGATAATCGGAAGAGGTGTGGCACAGTTAAACGCTCGTTAGTACGAATCTGCGCTCTTATCGTTCATATTGTGCGCATTTATACATCAGAATAAAAGAGAATGAAGCTGAAGTTACCGTTGTTGTCGTTTAACTGCCGTAGGCCATATACATTATACGAATAATGCGAAATTATACGCTCAGTATCATTCTATTTTGCCGAATTTAGCGAATAGTACGCACATAGCATCTGATATGCCTGAATAACCTTTTGCGCCTGTTGCCCATTACCCCCTTTATCAGGATGCACGCGCTGAAGCGTTTTTTTGTAGGCGCGCTTTAATGACATGCGCGATACGCCATCCGCCTCATTTACCCCCAGTAAGTCGTGGGCATTATCAATATCACTTTGCTGATAGTTGGCGGTTCGCAACCCTGCCATGCGCTGCCAAAACCCGTTTAATAATGTTTCAACGCTATCGCGGTCGGTCTTCTCGAAGTTAGACCAATCCAAGTAGTATTCAGCCAGCTTATCTGGTTCCGTTATTACTTTGCCTCTTAATTTGGCCCCGTCGTTTTGCTCAGCGTCTGATTTATCAATGGGCTTTAACGAAATATTAAGCGCATGAATATCTAACTCGCCTTCATTTCGCTCGCGCCAATCGCGTTTCAATTGATAAAGCGCGTGAAACAAAACGAAATGGGTTTTAAAGAGAATAAGTGGGTCACGCAGCGCGTCTTCATCGAAAAACTGATAGGGGGCTTTTTTCAACAGCTCGATAAGCGCGTATTCGCTAATACCCTTTATAAAAAAAGGCTTGAAGGTAGAGAGAAGGTCAACCAACAACTCAGCTTGTTGTACGTAAATAGCTTCATCGACTGTCTCACTTTGCAATGCGACTTACCTTTTTTAGATTCGGGCTGTAGAGAGTTTTTACTTAAATAAAAGGGCTCAGCAAAATAAACGGCCCCCATTTTTATTGCGAGAAACTAATCCAAAATTCCCATTTGACTGTTAAAGTAGGTTGGTCAAACTAAAATAACAACCTTGGAGTTCACTTGAAAGCACTCATTGCCCTAACCAGCATAGTTGGTTTTCTCATGGTGGTATTGCCTGGCCCACTGTATCAATACGCTGGCGTCAGCCTAGGCACCGCGTTTACATCGTTACGCTTCGGCGTATATGTCGGCGGCGCAGCCATCATACTTATTATTTTGCAGGTATTACTAAACCGTAAAAACGTAAACTGGGGCAGTACGCTTGTTTGCGCTATTCTTGCGCTAATTGCGGTAGGCATGCCGGTTAGCATGATGAGCAAGGCAAGCGCGGTTCCCCCCATTCACGATATCACCACCGACGTGACAAACCCACCCGAATTTGTAGCTATCGCACCACTGCGCGAAGGCGCGCCTAACTCGGTAGCCTATGAAGGCGGCGACGTCACCAAACAGCAGATAGAAGCCTACCCTGAAATTAAAACTCAACTGTTGCCACAGCCCGTCAATGAAGTTTATATGGCCGCAGAGAAAGCGATAGAGGCACTGGGTTGGGAACGCGTTAGCGATGGCGCTTTACCTAACACACTGGAAGCCACCGACACCACCACTTGGTTCGGCTTCAAAGACGACGTGGTTATCAGGTTAACCGCTAAAAGCGATGACACCTTTGTTGATGTACGCAGTAAATCACGCGTAGGGAAAAGCGATTTAGGCAAAAATGCTGAGCGTATTGAAACTTTTATGGCCGAACTTAGAAGCCAGCTAGGGTATTACTAAATATAGCCCCACGCTTGCATAATTGAGGCGTAGAAAGGTAAAAAAGCCCGTTCACAATGAAAAGCGAACGGGCTTTTTATTTGCTTTTGGCCGCTCAGGTTGGCCGCCTCCACATTAGTGCGCTAGTTTAAGTACAACAACGCCCGCCACAATAAGCGCCACGCCAAAATAGCGTGCTAACGACGCAGGGTCGCCGTAAAACACCACGCCTACCAAAAACGTGCCCGCTGCCCCTATGCCCGTCCATACAGCATACGCCGTACCTATGGGAATTTGTTTTTGTGCCATCCAAAGGCAAAAACCACTGGCAGCCATAAAACCTATGGCCAGTAGAATGCCCATGACACGGGTTTCCGCCTCTTGCGACATTTTAAGTCCTACGGGCCACCCAATTTCCAGCAAGCCCGCCGTTATCAAATAAATCCAGCTCACCTGTACATCCTTTAAATCAGTGGTTTGACTTACCGCAGTAGTATACCGTTTCAACGAAAGCCTGGGTTTCAACGCGTCTTAGAATTTTGCGACTCAGCGTGTCTTAGCTAAAGGCTTGCCAACTGTATACTTACCATCCCCAACACGGCCGCATTTAGGCGGTTAAACCAGCGCCAAAAATTGGGACGTTGCATATGATGGGCAAAGCGCGCGGTCAGGGTACTTAGCCCCACAAACCACACTACGGATGCGCCAATCGCACCGCCCACAAACCACCATTTATTTTCTTGCCACTGACTTGCCAAATTCCCCATTAGCAATAGCGTGTCTAAGTAGAAATGTGGATTAAGCCACGTTACTGCCAATGCAATTAACAGCGCCTTTTTAAACGACAGTTGCTTTTTCGCCATCGCTAACACCAAGGCATCATTTGCTAACGACGACTTAATCTTGTTAAACGCTATCCATAACAAAAATGCTACGCCAGCCCATTTGGTCACCGTCACTAGCATTGGATACTCTTGCAACAACAAGCCAAAGCCCATCGCACCCAGGCTAATTGAAATGGCATCGCTAAGAATAAACAGTAAAACGAATAGGGTGGTCCACTGCTTTTTCATCGACTGCTCAATCAGAAAGCTGTTTTGTGCGCCTACTGCGATGATAAGGGTACCGCCCATCACGAAACCACTTGTTGTTGCCGCCAACATGTTGTCTGCCTCTTAAAGTAAATAGATAAATAAAATAGAACGAGCTGGTTGCTCATCATTGACTATCAATACGCCGTAGCAACCTAAATAATTGGCTTGATTTTATACACCTTAAGCAGCTAAATTAAATTAATGATTTTTGTCTTTGATAAGCTAAATTAATACTAATAACCTTCTTTTCACAGGATCACCATGCTCGATTACGACGCGCTACGATGCTTTCACGAAGTTCTTCGCTACGGAGGGTTTGAAAAGGGCGCGCAGGCGCTAAATCTTACGCAATCGGCGGTTTCTCAGAAGATAAAACGCTTAGAGCAAAGTGTGGGTGGCCCGGTGATGGTGCGTACTAAGCCATTGAAAGCAACACCGCTTGGGAAAGAGCTGCTTGCTCATATACAGAAAGTGAGTGTGCTTGAAGAAGCATTAAATATAAAAAGTGGTTTAGAAGCCTCGGCAGCACCTATCAGTATAGCAGTGAACAATGATGTGCTTGCCACGTGGTATTCACAAGTTATGGCTTCATTCAGTGAAAAGCACGCCAATCCGGTGCACATCGTCAACGCAGATCAAACCCAAACCAGAGAGATATTACAACAAGGGCGGGTTATGGCATGCATTAGCCAAACGGGAACACCTGTCACCGGTGGCCAGTCGGTCAGGTTAGGCACCATGCGCTACCAGCTGTATGCTTCGCCTCGTTTCATAGAGCGGCACCTTAGTAACGGAATATCGCCTGAACATGTAATGAATACGCCGGGGCTTTTGTACGATGAATACGATGTGACGCTACTTACCGATTATCAAAGGGAATGTTTAAATATTGCGCCTACGTTTACTACCTGTCACTGGTATCCCTCGTCTCACGGCTTCGTGAAAATGGCGTTAGATGGCGTGGTTTGGGCCCTGCTGCCAACACTTCAGGTAGCGCAAGAGGTCAAAGAGGGTGAGTTAATCCCACTGTTTCCCCAAAAAGAGCTGGGAGTACCGCTGTTTTGGCATTGGACTACGCTTGAGTCAGCAGCACTTGCCGATTTAACCACAGCAGTTAAAAAAGTGGCCAAGGCACAACTCACCTGAATTTTTATTCGCTATAAAGGCGCGAACCCAGTGCTTGTGTGTTGCTCTTTAACACTTGAAATTTATTTCCGATAGACCATTAAGCCGCGGCCTTGCAAACAAAAAGCCCTGAAACCTTTGAACACCTACATGCTGAAGCCACAGCCACTCTTCCATGGTTTCGACGCCTTCCACAACCAGTGGAATGCCCATCGCGTTACCAAACTCTAACACAGCTTCAGTAATTGCCTGACGATGACCGTCTTCATGAATACCTGTAGTAATCTTTCTATCGAGTTTTATTATATCGGGCGAAAAATCTGCGAGCAGAGATAAACCAGCGTACCCTGCACCAAAGTCATCGATAGCGATTTGAATTCCGCGCGAGCGTATACGCGCAATAACGTCGTAGAATGCAGCACTTTCACTAATAATTTCCGTTTCCGTGACCTCTAGCACCAGTTGTTTTGGTTTTAATTTATGTTGATTTAATAAAGAGCACAAATAGTCAGCCACATTCGGCATATGTGTGATAGCGCCCGGGCATAAATTTACCGAAAGTGATTGGGATGGGTTGAGTAACTTAGCCCCTTGGGCTATTGCTATAGCCTTACTCTCAAGGTCAAACTTATATTTTTCATCACCGTGTAAACTGTCGAGGATAGCTTCAGGGTATCTGCCGTCGTCACTTCTTATCAATGCTTCTATTGTTGAGACTCTGCCTTTAAACGTATCAACAATGGGCTGGAAAGCGAACTGAATGTTGGAGTTTTCGAAAGCATCAACAGATGCAGCTTTAACTGCCACTTTCGCGTTAATTTTCTTGCGATCGTCATCACTCAAGCAGTTTCGCCATTTACCTGAAGCAAAACTGTTTAGTAACGCAAATATTCGACTTTCTCGATTAAGGTTTAGGTCTGTGGGCAGCCAGTAACAGCGACTACCTTGATTAACCAGCAGGGTTCTTAAAAGCCAAGCACCAAAGTTACGTTCGTGAATAACAATTTCTGTTACCTTTACGATAGCACTGTGACGCCTGTCCTTTTTGATATGTTCATAGAGCGCTTCGACTTTTTCGCTTTCTCCTTCAAGCACTTGAAAAAAGTATTCACCATCGAATAACAAAATACCTGTAATGCCATTTGGCTCATTGTACGGTAGGGAGTCTGACATTATTTTCGATAAGTCTTCCTCACTAAATTTTTCCGTAGCTTTGCTTCGATAAACCAACTGCTTAAGCACGTGACACTCCGCGTATTAAAATAATGACACTCCTCTATTGTGGTTTTGACGATATATTTCCTGCTGAGCAAGCCTATATTTGTTCGCACTATCCGAGTATAGACAAGACTACCGCTTCACGACAAAGTTATAAGAAAAAACAACGTTAATTAGGCCTAAGGCTTCCTATCGCGGGCATGTTAGTGTAGGCATTATTAAATTTGTCTATGTCATATCTATTACCGACATTCCGCATCAAATTCAGGAATAAATCTCTTGGTATAATGTGCCAAGTACATCAATGATCACCTGCTGGCGCTCCTGTTTGTCTGTGATTACGGGGGGAGAGTCACCAATGCTGACTTCGTGGATCCCACTAAAACACAGAAATACCCATCGTGCCGTTGGCTTCTGGGACGGTTTCTTTTTCATGTCAGGGAAGTATTGTTGTCTTTCTTTTAATGACGTTCGGATCCGGTGTTCAAGGGCGGCGTATATCATCAGACTGCACGTCATCACCATGAGCAGCGCTTCAATCCTTTCCGGTTTCTTTAGAAACAGTGAGGATGTCAAAAATTCCGGACTTTTGAGAAAACGAAATCCCCGCTCAACATGTTGCTGGGATTTGTAGGTATCTAACAATGTCTGCATACTGAGTTCCCCGCTACAATCATTGGTTGCGAGGATAAACATCCCGGTTTGCGCCTGAGCTATTCCAACTTTATCCAAACAGGTGGCTATCAGCCCATCGAGTTGGTATTCATAGTATGCTGGCTGTTGTCCTTTTTTGGGGCGACCTTTACCTAAGAACACGGGGTGGGCTATACAGTCAAACTCACTGATGCGGGTTGTTTTTAACGTCTTGCTAAAGACTTTCATTGCCGTCTCGGCATCGGTCTGGCAGGCAAAGCGTTGCTTACACAATTTAATAAATTGCTTGTGCTCTTTTTCACTGCTTTTAAGTAAATTGCGGGCCAGCGTCTGCTGCTCCCGTTTAGTCGCCTGCTCACTGCGCAGAATCAACCATTTCTGTTTCACTCCGGCATAGTCTGCATCCACCCAACAACCGTGGTAACCGTTACCCATGGCAGTGAGACTGGCTTCCGTCACGTTGCTTACGTGCTGCCTGGCGTCTTTGATGGTCATGGGGACTCGTGAGATAAACAATTGGTTCTGTGTTGCCAGGGCAGTGATAGATTCTTCGGTATAAAGCGCCGCATCGGCAACAAAATATCGGCATTGTTGTGCGGCCTTTAAACACTGAATATGGTGACGGGTGACTTCTGCAAAAGCTTTCTGGTCATTCGTATTGCCACTTAAAGCCTGCATATAGACAGGGATACCGGCTTGATTTTCACAAATCAGCTCCAGTATCACCTGGTTTAATTCTGGCCGGTGGTCCCGGCTGTAACCTTTAACCAGCTCAATGCGTTTAGTCTCGCTATCTTGTTCATCAACAGCGTATTCACCATCGACATGAAAACTGGTGATATCCAGGTGCACAGCGTTACTGGCTAACCCCAGCGTGTCGACCACTCGCTCAGCCATGACTTGATATAGCGACGACACGTCTGCTTCATAGAGGGCATCAAGACACCGACCAAGTACATCATCATTTAGGTGCTTGGCCTGTACACCCGGACCAATCAGGCGTTCAGTGGGTTTGTCAGCGAAAAAATCTGCAAACATGTGTAGGGTGCGACTGTGAAAACCCAAACCATTGAGAAGCATGGCGACAAAGGCTTCTCCATGAGTCACCTTATGCTCATTGTTTTTTGGGATAACCGCATCAATCATCTTAGCGATACCAAGCTCCCGACACATACCGGATACTAAACCAAGATGGTCCATGCGTTTGATAGTTAACCCTGATAGGGAGGAAGTAGAAATAGCCATTTTGCTGCACCCAAAGATGAGTAATAGATCAAAATGGGGGATCGGTGTCAAGAAAAATAAATCAGTTAATTAGGTGCGGAATGACGGATTAAGTTTCTTCATACTCTTTGCGCTCACCACTTGTACTAAAATCTAACGAAACTTTAGCGGTATGGATAGGCGGTAACTTCTATTACCTTAATCAATTAGCTCAACCTATAACCTTATCAACCTCCTATCTGGTAAAGTCGTTAAACTAAAGTCCATTGGCAAGAGGCGTGAATCATACCTACGCTTTAATGAGTGCTAGGAAGTACAACTTTCTGGGAAGTCACGATTAGAACGTAAGTGAGTAAGACTATGCGAGTATATTTAGCAACCGTTTTGCTGGGTGCCTCAGCTTATGCCTCTGGCGTTGGTGCAAAAGAAAATGCTCATCACTGGCAATCAACACCACACCATTTGTCTGCGCTTGTAGGCACAACCTACACAAAAGAGTGCGACAACGCATTTACGCTAGGTATCGATTACGAATACAGACTTAATGACTTTTTAGGCGTTGGCTTTGTTGCAGAGTACGCATACGAAGACTTAGATGCCTATACCTACTTACTGGTTGCCGACCTTCATATTACTAACCACTTCATTGCTCAAATTGGCCCAGGCCTAGAATTTCATGGCAGTCATAAAATGGAAGTCGCTCGCTTAGGCCTTTTGTACGAATTTGAAATGGCTGGTATTACCGTGTCGCCCCAGCTTCATTACGACTACCATCGAAACCATAAAAGTGCGGTGGTAGCGGGTTTGGCGATAGGTATGTCGTTTTAATGTTAGAGGCTGCAAATGAGGATAAGTAAAACGAATATATTTTATTATGAATGATTTTTACTTAATCTCACTCATTGGCTTTGCAAATTTGTATTTCATGAAGATGTTTTGATGTCTAGTGGTACTTAACTACTGAAGAATTCGTGGGTAAGCCAATCATCAGGAAGGCCCATAGGAAATATTGGGATTTCGGGATGAAGTGTAACCAGCGCTTTTACTTTCTTATGCCATTGACTATCTGGACTAACCTGTCTCATCAGGTGACCTAACATAAGTAACACCATATAGATACGACGCTTAGGCTGAACCTGGCTGGGCTCTAATCTATCTGGCATCTGCCAGTTATCACCATTGGGAATTTTGGGCTGAACAGACAACTCTCTATTCCAAAGCCGACTATGATGTGCGCAACAATTCCTCACAAAGTTTAGCGTATGCAACCAACTTTCAAGAACCTCTTGAGGTAAGTCAAATCTTCTAGCTATGTCTTTACGGTCGCTATCTCTTGCTAGCCCCCGATATAGGTGAGATATACTCCCGAGAGTTAGTTCTTCTACCATCGCCCAACCAGGCATAAGCTGAGGCGAATCATATGTATGTTGGTAAAAGCGGGCATAATTCTCTCTAACTCTTCTTTCAATCCGCCGTACTTTAATTTCTGCGGCAGCTGAAGTTCGTTCAATCTTTTTTACGTCTCTCTGAAGATCGTTGAATTCTTTTGATTGCTTGTCTTCGATTTCTTTTAACAGTCGTTTGTGCTGATATGATGATTTAAATAATGATTTATTCAAGTACCAGTGAGAACCACTACATATATCATCAGTTTGATACTTGTTAGCCATCACGTTGTTCAAGGTAGCTCGAATTGCAACTTCTACTCTCTCAATAGCGTCCATAATGAGCAATCGCAATTCTCTATCAAAAGAGTACAAGTTCACTATTTGTTTAAATTCAGTTCCATCTTTGAATTGATGGTCTACACCTCGTTTGTTTATATTCTTTTGGAAGGGGCGCATATATGCGCTAAGGCGAAAATAGCTTATTACTTCTAAATATCTTTCCGCACGCTCTGGAAATTGAATGGCTAGACCGCGATTTTTAAGAATGCTGATTTGTTCTGTAACACTAACCGCGGGTTTGTTGAATTGATTCATTATGCCTTATCTTCCATGACGTAAAATTCAGGCATAAAAAAGCCCGCACAATTTGAGCATTGTTAAGAGGCTTGGCGGGCGTGTTATTTTTAATATTAGTGATACGCTTACCGCCCGTCAACCACATTCATCTATTCTCCTTAGAGTATTAACCCAATACACTACGAAAATTTCAACATAACCCCTTTTATACCAGAGCAAAACAGTAATCCTTATTCAGTAATAAGAATACTGAACTTAAAGCCGGTTTTATATACGTAAAGCCTTGTTCCTGGCGATATGATCAAGCAGTGTACGTAGCCCAATTCCGTACAGCTCGCCCGTCAATGTCAGCTAATGCCGTTCACAGGGGATTAGTCCAGGGATATAGTAAGAGGCGCTTTTTGAGAACAAGAAGTAGAATTAGTATTTGGTAAATTAAACGCAGAAAACCGCTATGCATCAGGCCTTGAACAAAACCAACTGGTATTGCAGTGGTGGTTTTAAATAGCTTTGCTATAAAGAAGACAGCCTCTATTTTAGGCTTAACTATCAAAATTTGAGCCTTTTCAGTTCGAAAAAAGGAAAGACCGCCTTCGATACATCTTCATCTGTTGAACTCTTTTAACTGTAACGAAGACAAAGTTTCTACGCAGCTGTTTTGCTATCGCCTTAAAAACTTGCACAAATCTCAAATTAAAACGAAGACGTGTTTGTACGAACTTTAAGGTATGCAAACTTGCCTTGTCATGCTTATCAAGAGATAAAAAATACTTGGTATTAAAGAAGAAACCGTAAAAGACATTATGTTTAATACATTTTCAAGCACAGTTCTGCATGTTTGACGCGTTTAAAACTTATCTTTTTGGCGCGTTCACGCAACGTTTCTTGGGTAGCGTTATTTTTTGCTTTTTTTAACGGCACGTGTAGCCATTTCCCACCAACCTGTTGTTTATTTTCACATTAAGATATAGTCCGCTTTACTTTATTTTCGCATATTCCGGCTTTTCCAATTTCATTGGCGTTGATGCAATATGCAATATGTTGAAAAACGCCTGACATGGAGAGGTTATGTCTCACTATTATTATGCTTATCATGGTCCTGAAAATACTTCAGCATTTACCACTGACATGGGCTACGGACTGAGTGAGAAGCAACGATGGAAGTACGAACGCGTACAACCGAACGATAAAGTCTTTATCATTCAAAAACTAAAAGAGTAGCCCACGTTTGAACTGTGTGGGTTGTACGAAGTGACAGGTCGATATCATGAGCCCACCGCTAATCGTCCTTTACGCTTTCATCTCCGAGAAGAGACCGTCCCCGATAAATCAATCACACTGGATGAATGGGTACTTAGCGAGTTACTTCCCCATGAAACAAGAGGGAATAAGAATTGGAGCAATTTTAAGCGCCACTTCTGTGCGCAAGGCGTGTCATTCAGAGCTCCTATCTCAACCGACGTCAGGCATATTTTATCGGCACTGCTCGCCCCAAAAGCGGTGGTACTCTCTGACATAGACAAAGACTTTGAGAAAGACGTTGTCCGTGCTCAGCAACGTTCCGCTGAAGAGCGGCAACGTCGATTGCAAAAAGCGCCTAAAATCCCACAGACCTCCATTGTTGAAGTGAGCGTACTTCAACGTAACCCAGATGTGGTGGCTGAAGTCCTCTTTCGTGCCAAGGGCATTTGTGGATCGTGCAAGAACCCTGCTCCTTTTTCGCGAAGAAAAGATGGCTCCCCTTATCTAGAAGTGCACCACATTCAGCAGTTGGCCCATGGAGGGGAAGATACCTTGGAAAATGCAATCGCATTATGCCCCAATTGTCATAGGCAAAAGCATTTTGGTTAACCGAATAACGGAAGGGAACGTTGCTTTATTGGGCTTACGTTCCTTTATTAATATTGTCTATGCGCTTTCGCTATGATGCCAACAACATTACTCGCTTCTTCAACGATGATGTAATCAATGCCTCGCTGCTTAAATATCTGTTTCGCTTTTATTAAACTTTCAGTACTTCCACACCGTTGAGTGTTTGACGGCAGCTGAAGGGTGCTAATGATCTCACCAAAGGTAATTTCCGTTAAGTCCAGCATTAAAGTGCCATCACACTCTTTGTTTCGGAGCATAAAATCGAGAAGGTGCGATTTTTCAATGATCAGCGGCACATCGCCGTCATAATAATAAAATCGACAGCTCGGGATATCGTTCAGTGTCGTGGTGTTGTCGACTCTCAAAAATTGGTTATCACACCGTTCGCCAAAATGTGGTTTCGGCTCACCATTGGCGCTAGGTGACGTACGTAAAATACCATTGACGGTTGAATGATGCTTCGTCCAGTCATGCGTTTCTTTGCTTATCCACTTAATGACGTCGAGTAAGTCTGTGTGATATTTGGAAATATTTAGACCATATATTGGCTCATGATGGGCGACCCGATTTCTAAATCTATTCAGATCTTTGACATGCTGCTGAAATTCATGCCGTGTTTTGGTCGTGTTTGGCAGTAATGTTTGCATATTTGACTGCCAAAATGGCCTGTCATACTCCGAACGAAAAAGATTTGACCAAAAATCAAACGTGAGGGTTGCCACGATGTCTTCTGTGTCATGAGATTTCGCCCTCTGGATCCCCTTATCTAACGCATCTTCGCTCTGTTGACTTAGCTCGCCTCGAAAGGTGGTGGAGCGTGGCCAATCCGGACCGTAAAGAGTAGAAAAAATACCGCTCATCTTGTTGCGAAGCGTTACTTCCAAGATGTGTAATGGATACAAGAAGGACTTAGCAAGTCTTGCATTGTATAAATATAGATTAAAAGCATATTCCTCATTGAAGCCTGCCTTCATCAGAAAGGGCTTAAATCGTTCTTCCGATAAGTTAGACTTCAATTCGCCACTGTTGTTATAGGTATACGGGACTTGACTTTCTGCCATATTTTACTAGAATCCTTGTTAGAGCAGTTGAACGGTCCCTCTGATTTATTATCATGCGCCTTCAACAATCTATCTAGATACCCGAGACAGACAACAGTCCCTCTCGGGTTTTCGCTTTTTAGGGGTATGGTAAACCCATGTTCTTAAAGATCAACAGTTAATCTTTGTCCCTAAAAGGCTTTATCTACGGCGATGTATCAATACGTGAAATACAGATAACTGAAGGTTTATCTTCAGCATTGATACAATTTTTCGTACCTTTCTGCAATTTCATCAAACCACAACGAGTGACTTCCTATCAGATCCACCTGCGGTGTAGGAAGCCGGCTTTCTCATCAATATCAATGTAAAAGATATGAAACTCACAACCGCCAGTGCCGAGTGTATTGAGATCACGCATCAGGCGTAAAAAAGGAAAAGGTGAGGCTCTGGAATATTGGCATGACACGACAGCACCACATAGGGATGGGGACCGATAAAACGGGCGAGGCTGTGGTTATCAATACGCGTGGTTGCCCAACGTGTCATGCTGTTGAACTCTGTGATTTTGAATTACTTCGCAGTGGTTTCAGCCCTGAGCAGATAGAAGCATTAAAAACCACAACATTCCGACATTAACGTTTCATATGGAGCGGTATCAACGAACCAAGAATCGAAGACAAAAATATTCTTATATTTCTTATTTAGTTAGCTTGCTGTACCGCTTTAAATAAAATCTTCTTGTCTTCGAATTGGCAAAACTGTCTTCGAAACTATTCCACGAAAACATTAAACCTCCTGCCCTGCTGCCCAGCCGCTGCTCCACGCCCATTGGAAATTAAAGCCGCCTAGCCAGCCAGTGACGTCTACCACTTCGCCAATGAAGTAGAGGCCTTCCACGTTTTTGGCCATCATGGTTTTAGACGATAACTCGTTGGTATCTACCCCACCAATGGTGACTTCTGCGGTGCGGTAACCTTCGGTGCCATTGGGTTTCACCTGCCAATTTTCTAACGTATCAGCAATGGCATCACATTCGCTGTGGGTAAGCTGTTTTACCGGCACATTGCGCCAGTTATGATACTCAATAAAGCTCTGTACCATGCGCTTGGGGAATACTTTATTTAAAGAGGTAGCAAGCAGGGCATCGGGCGTTTCGTTACGCGCGGTTTGTACAAGCGCAGTGGCATCGTCATTGGGAAGCGTGTTGATACTTAAGCTGTCACCCGCTTCCCAGTAGCTAGATATTTGTAGCATGGCTGGGCCGCTTAAACCGCGGTGGGTAAACAGCATGGCTTCTTTAAACGTGGTGTCGTTACAGCTTGCGTATACATCTACCGCGATACCGCTAAGTTCTGCCAAGATATCTTTGTCTTTATCGTGCAGGGTAAAGGGAACAAGGGCTGCCCGAGTAGGTAAAACCTTAAGACCAAATTGCTCGGCAACTTTGTAACCAAACGGTGTGGCCCCCAGCTTTGGCATGCTTAAACCGCCCGTCGCGATAACTAAAGATTCACAGCTATATTCGCCGCTCGACGTTGTAAGTGAATACCCACTTTCGTTTTTTTCTACGCTTAAAATTTCACAGCGGGTAGTAATGGTAACGCCCGCTTTACTACATTCATTAAGCAGTAAGTCAACGATGTCTTTGGCGCTATCATCACAAAATAATTGGCCCAATGTCTTCTCATGATAGGCAATGCCATGTTCGGCCACTAAACCGATAAAGTCCCATTGGGTATAGCGGCTAAGCGCCGACTTACAAAAATGGGGGTTTTGCGATAGAAAGTTTTCAGGCCCGGCATACATATTGGTAAAGTTACAACGACCGCCGCCCGACATAAGAATTTTACGCCCAACTTTTTTGGCATGGTCAAGCACCTCTACGCTGCGTCCGCGCGCGCCTGCCTGTGCTGCACAAAAAAGCCCAGCTGCGCCGGCCCCAATCACTATTACATCGCGCTTTATCACTATCGGTTTACCTTAATTCAAGCCAAATAACTTACGCCAGCCTCAGCGCTAATTAGGAATTCGGGATTATACGTAATAAGCCCCACCGCACAATGCAAAGCCTATTTTACCGAGAAATTTAATCTTGTTCTTTAGTCGACATTGATAAATTTTAATACTTTTTAACAATACTAAAGAAAAATCAATTCGCTTATAACTATGCGCCACAATTGAGGTGCAACTCAATTTGAACAAACAAACGAAATAGCGACGACTTCACAAATTACAGAGGATTGTATCCATGGAAGAGTTCTTAGCGTCACTCGATATTAATCAATACCTGCCTGCTGCGTTAGCATGGGCCACCAATATTTTACTTGCCCTAGCCATCCTTATTATTGGCCTTTGGATAGCAAGTAAGGTTTATAACGCCATTGCTGCTATTGCTAGCAGCCACCCTCAGCTTGATGATACGTTATTTAAGTTTTTTGGCAGTGTAGCGCGTTATACCATCTTGGCCTTTGTAGGTATTGCTGTTCTTAACCGCTTCGGTGTGCAAACCGCTTCTATCATCGCACTTTTAGGAGCAGCTGGCTTAGCTATTGGCCTTGCCCTTCAGGGAACGCTGTCTAATTTAGCGGCTGGGGTTATGTTACTTATCTTCCGCCCTTATAAAGTGAATGACTTTGTCGATGCAGCAGGTAAATTTGGTAAAGTTACCGAGATAGACTTATTCACGACTATCTTGCAAACCTTCGACAATAAGCAAATTATCATTCCAAATAGCCAAATTTGGGGCGAGCAAATCGTTAACCACTCGCACCATGAAATTCGTGGTGTAGATATGACGTTTGGTATTGCTTACAACGAAAACATTGATGCTGCTCGCGCGGTTATCGACAAAGTATTAGCAAACCACCCGCATGTACTTAAAGACCCTGCGCCATTTGTAGAAGTATCTACGCTTAACGACAGTTCTGTAGACTTTATTGTTCGGCCGTTTTGTCACGGCGAGCACTATTTCAACATTCTTTTCTCAGTACCTGAGCAAATTAAGAAAGCGCTAGATGAAGCGAACATCGAAATTCCATTCCCGCATCGCAAAGTCATTGTGGTTAACGAAAACGCATAGTGCGTATGTTATAAAGAATGTCTTAGTTAGTGAAAGGGCAGCCAAACGGCTGCCCTTGTTATATTCTGTTTTTAAGCCAGTTATTGAGCGCTACGCTTATTTAAAGAAGCGCTGCTAAACGTTTTTAGGAAACACGGCTAGCGGGTGCGTAGTAATTAACTGAACAAAAGCGCGGGTACTGGGCTTAATCGCGTTTTCGTGGCTTACACGTACTTTAAGTTCATCACCGCTATCTAGCATAACCGCATACAATCGGCTTTCGCCTTCATAGCGCACCCATTCAACCGTACAATTGGTCTCACTAACCGTGGCATCTAGGCTTAAATCGTCAGGGCGCACGAGTAAATCTACATTACCGTTAGCACCTTGAAGCGGCGTGCCTGGCACCTTGCCAATTTCAGTAACGACCGTTTTGTCTGTATCTGCTTCACTAGCATCAAATGTTGCGCTCAAGAAGCTTGCTTCGCCCATAAAGCGCGCAACAAAACGGCTGGCAGGTGATGAATAACAGGCTTCCGGGGTGTCTAACTGCTCTAACACGCCTTTATTTAAAATACCTACCCTATCACCGACGCTAAGCGCTTCTTCTTGGTCGTGGGTAACCCAGATAGCGGGCACACCCGCTTTCTTAAGCGCATCGCGAATTTCCCAACGCAGGCTGTCTTTTAACGCGGCATCTAGGTTTGAAAGCGGTTCATCAAGTAATACATAGGCCGGTTCGTGGGCTAAGGTTCTCGCCAAGGCTACGCGCTGCTTCTGACCGCCGGAAAGTCGCGCTGGCTTAACATCGCGGAAATTATCTAGGCCGAGTAAGGTAAGCCAGTGATCGGCAAGGGATGTATCTTTTAAACGAAAGCACACGTTTTGCTGAACAGTTAAGTGAGGAAAAAGTGCAAAATCTTGAAACACCATACCCACGTTGCGTTTTTCAGGCGGAATGTGCTTATTTGCACTACTTTCCCATTTACCTAAACGCATGGTGCCTTCAGAAATAGGAATAAGCCCCGCGAGCGCTTGTAAGATTGTGGTTTTACCGCACCCTGTCGGCCCAACCAACATGAGAATTTCGTCTTGCCCCAGTTCTAGATTTAACTTGTCGACTACGCGGGTAGACCCATAATTCACTGACAAATTACTTACACTTAGCATTACGAACGCTCATCCTCGGTAACGGTAAATTGGGCTTTTTTCTCGCCCGACAGCATGAGAATTAACCCCACGCCTGATAATAAAACTAATAATAACCCCGGTACGGCGGCACGACCAAAATAACCGGCTTCATACACACGCCACATGTAAGTGGCTAAGGTTTCAAACCCCGTTGGCCCAAGCATTAAAGTAGCGGGAAGTTCTCGCATTGCCTCTAAGAACACCAAGGCTGCGCCCGCTATCATACCACGAAGGGTTAACGGTAACGTAATACGCATAAATGCCTCGCGAGGACTTGCGCCTAGCACGCGGGCCGCCTTCACCAAACCAGAGTCGATATTCTCTGCTGTACTTCTTACGCTACCCACCGCAAGTGGAATAAAACGCAGCACATAGGCCATTACCAATAAACTTAACGTTTGATATAGCGCAGGTAAATATTTAAGCCCTACGTATACCAGCGCCGTTCCCATAACGATACCGGGTACACCAAAACCAAAATAAGTAATACGCTCCATAACGCGCCCTGCCTTACCCGCAATAGCGGCATGGGCAACTGGAATAGCCAGCAATACCGCAACAACCGCGGCAATAAAAGACGCGTGAGCAGAGTTCCATGCGTAGCTTAACTCGAACCCCCTAGTGCCTTCACGTATTAACCAAAGGGTAAAAATGGCTAACGGAAGCACTATAGCTAACAGCACTATCGGCATAGTAGCGAGCAACATAAGGTTGCGCTGCCATCGTCCAGGAAAGAGTGATAAATGCCTGCCGGGACGCTCTGAGGCGCCGCTGATGCGGCTTTCAATAAATAGAATTAGCCCGACAATAACCATAAGCTGTAAGCTCAGCATCGCCGCCTGACTCAAGCCAAAGGCATTGTATTCAACAAAAATAACGCGGGTGAAAGTGTCAAAGCCCATAATGGCCGGCGTGCCAAAGTCAGATAGTGCATAAAGCGCAGCAAGTAAAGCGCCTGCCGCTACGCTATTTACCACGCGCGGTAGCACAACACGCCATAGGCTAGCGCCTAATGAGAGCCCTAACGTGCGAGCCGCATTCACCAAGCTTGCATCTAAGCTTAACAGGCTAGAACGGGTAGTCATCATCACAAAGGGGTAAGTGTAAAGACTCATCACTAACGCAGAGCCCCACAATCCGCTGATGGACGGCGTGGTAATACCTAATATATTTTCTATTTCACCGCCTCTGCCAAATGAGAAGTACATAGCAAACGCGCCAATATAACTGGGTAGTGCCAGTGGCGCGGCAAGTAAAATTAACCAAAAGCGCTTAAACGGCATTTGCACATAGGCAGTGAGAAAGGCAAGCGGCACACCAATTAGCACCGAACCAATAATGGTAAGTACCACCAGTGAAACCGTGTTACCTAGAACACGAAGATTATGGGTATCGAAAAGTTGCGCACTGTCTTGGGCTAAAGAAAATAAAACACCGACGGGCAATAAAGCCATCAGCGCAATAAGCAGTGCCAGTGGATACGACTTTGGCCAGTTTGTCACAGTACGCCAACTTCCCTCATAAGGTTAAGTGTGGGGCGTAAATCAGCCAGCTTACGAAGGTCCATTTCAGGCGGCGAAAGCGTGCTCAAACTTGCTAAGCCTTGCGGCTGGTCGACGCCCTGAACAAGCGGTATTTCGTAGGCTTCACGAGCAAGATACGACTGCACTTCCTGCGACAGTAAGTAACGAATAAAGTTAACCGGTAAGTCGCCTTCGCTTAATGCCACAATACCAGACGCATTCACTAAGCAACCGGCATCGCCTTTAGTGTAAGCTAGCGCTACATTCGCATCGGGCTTGCCTGATTTAAGGCGCAGCGTGTAATAGTGATTAGCAAAACCAATATCCACTTCGCCACGCTCAACGCCCATTACCACGCCAAGTTCGCCCGCATACTTTTTAGAATGCTTATTGATGCCTTTAAGCCACGACTTTGTCGCTTTATCACCCTCTAAAATACGCATAGCAGTAACAAAAGATTGGAACGACGAATAAGCGGGTGCCCAACCTATTTTTAGGTCGCTATCAGCAAGCGCCATTACGCTTTCGGGTATCTGCTCTGGCTTAACGCGCTCGGTGTTATATGGCAGCGTACGTACTCGGCCCGTTACCGGCGACCAGCTGGGATATTGAAAATCTTCACGAAGCTGTGCCGTTAAATCGTTAGGTAATGGCTTGGCGGCACCGATGTCCGTCACCACACCAATTGAGCCAGTATCTACTGCCCAGAAAAGGTCTGCGCGTTTAACGCCCGCTTTGGTTTCAGCCACAATCGTGTTCGCCAATGCTGCTGAGCCACCACGTCTTACCTTTAAATTTAACTTCGGGTTGCGCTTTTCAATGGCTTTAAGAACATTCTCATACAAGCCGCCTTCACCGCGCCCCAAGTACAAGGTGAGATCACCTTCTAATTTAGGCAGGGATTCTACTGACACACTACCGGTTTGTGTCATAGCGTTTGCAAAGCCTAGCGGCAAGCCAGATAAAGCACCGGCTGCAGCTAAGCCTTGTAAGAATGTTCTACGTTGCATACACCTTCCTTAAAAAACGTCTTTACGACTTTGCTCTACTTCAACTAAAAGTGCGCGAGCGCGGTCAAGCTTAGCCTGCATTGACTCCACTACCTTGCGAACTGCGTCTACGCCAGTATCTTTCGAAATGGCTTGAGGAAGCGTAACGTTAAAGTCTTTCTCTAGGTCTTCAACCAAGGCTGCGTCTTTGGCAATCAAATCACCTTCTACGCCTTCAAAACGCTGTAGATAGGTGTCGTGAACAAGCGTAGTTGCCACTTCGTGTAGCTGTTCTGCATATTTAGCTACCACGCGATCAAGACGGGTTTTAATATCGTCGATGACTTCAGGGCCAGTTGTCGGCTCTTTTTCAGTCGTTTGAACCTTGTTAACCAGACCTTTCTTTTGGTACTGGGACGCAAGTTTAACTGCGCCTAGCGCCTGCCACAAGGCATGATTTAGCTTCTCTTGCTCAACGCGTACATCTGCAACTGGCTTGCCTTCATCAATGGCGACTTTTACGCCGTAAATGCCCTGCCAAATAGACGCGTAAATAGGCACATATTGGGTTTCAATGGCAGAGTGAAAGTCCACTTCTTCCCAGTACTCGATTAACGCGTCTGTTTTTAACGATTTGTCTTTTGCTTCGTACGCATCAACAACACTGCCAAACTTGCTTTCTAGCCAGTGCACCTCTTCGGTGTACTCACCGATATGGGCATGAAGGTTGTTAACGTGATCGCCAATAGACCCGTTCGCAAGCGCTTGAGACGATAGCATAGAGAACGTTACGGCAGAGGCCAGCACCAACGCCCCCATTTTTTTCAGTGTTATTGTCATCATTATTCCTAAAACATTTGCCTTAATGCGCAAATGATACTTATTATCATTAAGCAAGTAAAGGTAACTAAACGAGGCTACATGCTACGTAACGCAGTACGTTAACCCTTCATTTTTCTGCATTTTCGATACAGAATATTGCATATTAGTTCATTAACCTTTGCTGAACACATTGATATTCAACGCAATTAGCAAACTGTCAGATCATAGTTGGGTTACATTTTAATGAAAATCACGGGCAAGTATACGCATATATAAATTAATGAATGTTCACAAAAAGCTAAAAGAAAAAAGCCCGCAACAATGGTTGCGGGCTTTTGAACGAAACGTTTGGTGATGAAACGTATTTACAAGCTATCTAGCATGCTTTGCGCATCGCTCACATCAAAGCGACCCGGGTCTTCTACGTTTATTTTCTTCACTTCACCGTCTTCAATTAACATTGAATAACGCAATGAACGCAAGCCACCGAAGTTACTGGTATTCATATCCAAGCCAATTTGCTTTGTGAAATGACCATTCCCATCGGCTAGCATAATAATTTCTTCTGCATTATTAGCCTTACCCCATGCATCCATAACAAACGCATCGTTTACAGAAAGACAGATAATGCTATCAATACCTTTCGCTTTAATTTTGTCTGCTAGTGCCACATAGCCCGGCAAATGAGCCTGTGAACAGGTTGGCGTGAACGCCCCTGGTACTGCAAACAACACAACGCGCTTGTCCGAGAAAAGTTCATTAGTGCCTGGGTTTGTCATTTCTCCATCGACTAAAAGACCGAAATCCACCTCGGGCAAGGTGCTACCAACTTGTATCATGTTGCTCTCCTAGGGTTTTTGACACAAATACACATCAAATCTATGTTTTTTACTTTCTATTGCCATTGATGGTTTTTCTCCTGCCAGCACGTCTGCACTATTTGGGCGTTTAACGACTACCCGGTGCGTAGCTAGCTTAAGTGCTGGCGGTAACAGCGCATCGGCATCGGGATCATGCCCAAGCAGTTGCTGAAACAGCCGCATTTCCTTTTTCACCAAGGCTGACTTCTTTTTATGTGGGAACATGGGGTCTAAATAAATAGCGTTCACATTCTCACCAGTGAAGTATTGCATTACCTCAGCGCTATTTCCATGTTGAAGCGACATTTTAGCTGCAAGTTCGGGAAAACTAAGCGCTAAACGGCGTATGCCGTCTTCAAGCAGCGCGGCCACAATCGGCGAACGCTCTATCATAGTTACTTTACAGCCAACGCTTACTAAAACGAACGCATCACGACCTAGCCCAGGTGTGGCATCCACGACATGCCAGCCTTCATTACCTTTAAGGCCAATCGCCTTAACAATAGGCTCTTTACGTCCGCCGCCGTGTTGTTTGCGATACAAACTGGCCGGTGAAGCAAAATCAACCTCAACCGGCAGCACTTTTTTCTCGCTTGCATCAGCAAGGCCCAACACACCATTTTGTATCTGAAGATAAAACCCTTCGGCAGGCTTTTCGCTGTGAGAAACAACGGGGAAGCCCCACTTATTCCCAATACTATTTAGTAGTGAAGTATCATCTTGAGTACTGTGTTGTGCGATAACTAAAGGCACACTGTTAAGCATGGCCGTATTGCTCCTTATGCCCTATCCATCTATTGATGATTGCTTGGGCGTGAGACGGGTATTTATCCCAAAGGGTATAGGCAATTTCTTGAACTTTTGGAATAAGGGCGGCGTCGCGTACAAGATCTGCTATTTTAAGTTCAGCCATTCCGGTTTGTTTCGTACCCATGAATTCCCCCGGCCCGCGAATTTCTAAGTCGCGCTGTGCGATGTAAAACCCATCGTTCGACTCACGCAGTACCCCTAAGCGCTGGGTCGCCGTTTTAGATAAGGGGCTTTGATACATAAGTACGCACTGACTTTCTACCGCTCCCCGCCCTACTCGGCCACGTAACTGGTGGAGCTGGGCTAAGCCCAAACGCTCAGGGTTTTCAATAATCATAATGCTAGCGTTAGGCACATCTACGCCTACTTCAATAACCGTCGTTGCCACCAGTAAATCAAGCTTACCGTCTTTAAAATCAGCCATAACCTGCGCTTTTTCAGCGGGCTTTAACCGCCCGTGTACTAAGCCTACTTGTAAGTCTGGCAGCGCGGTACGCAGGGTAACCGCTGCGTCTTCAGCGGCCTGACACTCCAACACTTCGGACTCGTCAATAAGCGTACACACCCAATAGGCTTGGCGGCCGTTATCTTTACACGCTTGGCGCACGCGCTCTATCACATCCGCTCTGCGTGTATCAGGGAGCACCACGGTTTGTACCGGCGTTCTGCCCGGTGGCAGTTCGTCTATGACCGAGGTATCTAAATCGGCATAGGCTGTCATGGCCAGCGTTCTTGGAATAGGCGTTGCCGTCATGATCAACTGGTGCGGATAGCGGCCTTGTTGCTCGCCTTTATCGCGCAAAGCCAAACGCTGATGTACACCAAAGCGGTGCTGCTCATCCACAATAACCAGCGCTAGCTGCTGGTAGGTCACGCTTTCTTGGAAAATAGCGTGAGTGCCCACCAACATTTGAATGTCACCGGCTTCTAAGCGCGCTAAAACCTCATTGCGGGCCTTGCCTTTTAGCTTTCCAGCAAGCCAACCAACTTCTATACCGAGTGGCTCTAACCAACCGCGAAAGTTATTCGCGTGCTGTTCCGCCAACAGTTCTGTCGGCGCCATTAACGCTACCTGATGCCCGGCACCAATGGCGGATAGTGCAGCCAATGCCGCTACTAAAGTTTTGCCCGAACCTACGTCGCCTTGTACCAGGCGCATCATAGGCCGTGCGTGCTGCATATCTTTTTGAATATCTTCTACTACCCTTGCCTGAGCACCAGTGGGTGAAAACGGCAGCTGAGCGAGCATTTTATCGATAAGCGGCTGATTAACACTAATTGGAATACCGGGCTGTGCATCAGATAACTTGCGTACTTTCAACACACTTAAATGGTGTGACAACAACTCTTCAAGAATTAACCGATACTGAGCAGGATGAAGCCCCTCTTCCATTTCGTGTACATCGACATCTGGCGGCGGGCGATGGACCAAATGAAGGGCTTCGTTAAGGCTAATTTGATTATCGTATATACCTTCGGGCAGTAAATCGGCCAGCGCCCCTTTGTCCAAAAGCTTTAGCGCTTGGTCGGTTAAATTGCGAAGGGTTAGCTGCTTAACCCCGTCTGTGGTGGGGTAAACCGGTGTCAGTGATTCTTCTGTCGGTGGCGCGTCCTCGTCCACTAGCTTGAATTCGGGGTGCATCATTTCAATACCCCACTTGCCAGTACGCACCTCACCAAAACAGCGTACCGTGTTGCCCGGCGTCATGATAGAACGCTGCACGGCGCCAAAGTGGAAAAACCTTAGGGTTATAGTGCCTGTGCCATCACTAAGCTTTACCACTAGCATGCGTTTTTTGCCGTATTGAATGTCGGCGCCCATTACCTCGCCTTGTACGCTTACATGGGTAAACGGGCGGCACTCAGCCACGCTGTAAATGCGGGTTCTGTCTTCGTAGCGATGAGGAAGGTGAAACAGTATATCTTGAAGGGTAAACAAGCCTATTTTATTGAGTTTTTCTGCCACCTTTGCGCCTACGCCTTTAAGCGCAGTTATGGGTGTAGTGGCCAGTGCTTGCATCAAGCGACATCCTTCTTTTAAAACCTACATTGCTTTCACGCTGGAAGGCGCAAGCGGGTGTTAATCAACGTATTATTAGAAAGGAAGTGTAAAGGATTGTTGCGGGGTTGGCGAGTACGCTTTAGGCCAGTTTTCTTAACTGGCCTAAACAAAACTAAAAGCGAAACCAGTTACTTAGCCTGCTTCTAATGCGTCAGCTTCCGCTTTGGTAATTTGCATTTCTCGCCACCAGCTATCGTCGGCATCCACTTCACCGATAGCGTTAATCGCAGGCAGTGGCAAGCCTTTGCGTTGGCAGAGTTTATACAAGCGAGGATAACCATTTTGAAATGCCAAAGCCTGGCACTCTTCTTCCGGCAACTGCTGTGTATTGTACATACCCGCAATAGTGCGCTGGCGCTGCGCTTCATAAAGCACTAACGCTGCGGCCACCGACACGTTTAGCGACTGCACCATGCCCATCATAGGAATGACGATATCCTGATCGGCCAGCGCCTTGGCTTCATCAGTGGCACCGTATTTTTCTTGACCAAATAATATAGCGGTCGGCTTGGTGTAATCCACATCACGAAAATCTACCGCCGTATCAGATAAATGGGTAACCAACACCTGCATGCCTTGACCTTTAAGCTCAGCCATCGCATCGTTAATGCCATCATGGTTAGTCTGGCGCACCCACTGCTGACTGCCCATTGCCGTACCGCGACGAAACTGATATTTCTTTTCCCATACGGTGTGAACCCTGTGAATACCCACGGCATCACAGGTTCGCACTATGGCAGAAACATTATGGGGCTTATGCACATTTTCAAGGCATACCGTAAGGTCGGTTTGCCTTTTTTCCAACACATCTCTAATGCGCTGGTAACGCTCAGGTGACATGACTTACTCCGGCAGTTCCATTACACCATCAATTTCAATTTGTGCGCCCTTAGGCAGTGCAGATACCTGAACGGCAGCACGTGCTGGATAAGGCTTAGTGAAGTAACGGCTCATTATTTCGTTAACCGTCGCAAAGTGACCTAGGTCGATAAGGAAAATGTTAACTTTCACTAGGTCGTTGGTGGTGCCGCCTGCAGCTTCACACACAGCTTTAATATTCTCAAATACCTGTACGGCTTGCGCTTCAAAGTCGTCCGACACCATTTCCATGGTTTCAGCAACTAGAGGGATTTGACCAGAAAGATAAACGGTAGTGCCTGCTTTAACTGCTTGGCTGTAAGTACCAATAGCAGCAGGTGCCTTATCGGTCTGAATAATAGACTTAGACATAGTAGTTCCTAAATTTTGTAGTAATTAGTGTCGTGATTGACTATGACGAGACACTTTCTGAACTTCCGGCATGGTGCGTATTTTCTTCATTACGCGGGCCAAGTGCACACGGTTGTGTGTGGTAAGTTCTAGGTCAATAAAGTAGATATTACTCTCTTTCTCTTCAGTTTGCAGACCAATGATGTTGGAATCGCAGCCTGAAATGGTGTTCGTTAAAGTTGCCAGTGTGCCCTGATGGTTAATTAATTCAATGCGTAACGACGCTTTGAATTCACCCTGCGGGTTGTCGTCCCACTGCATGGGCAGCACACGTTGCGGCTCTTCACGGGTGAGTTTGCGAATGTTATTACAACCAATCTGATGAATGGTCATACCGCGCCCCGGGCTTAATACCGCCACAATTTCATCATCAGGAATAGGGTGGCAACAACGAGAGTAGTGCACAAGCAGGCCTTCTGTACCGCGAATAGCCACATTGCCCTTTTTGTCTGACAAATCAGTGGTGCTTTCGCCTAACAAACGGCGAGCAACAATAGCGCTTAGTTCGTTGCCAAGGCCAATGTCTACTAGCAAGTCGTCGAAGTTTGCATGCTTAGTTTCTGCTACAACCCGTTCTATATCTGCATTTGGAATATCATCGAGTTTCACGCTACCTAACGCATGACGAAGTAGACGATTACCCATGTTCACCGCTTCTTGTGAATGCTGTTTACGCAGATACTGGCGAATACGGGTACGCGCGCGAGCACTCACCACAAAATTGAGCCAATTCGCATTCGGCTTCGCTTTTGGAGAGGTAATAATCTCGACGGTTTGCCCATTTTGCAGCGGCTTACTTAAGCTGAAGTTGCGCCGTTCAACGCGCACACCTACGCACGTGTTGCCCACGTCAGAGTGTACGGCGTAGGCAAAATCCACGGCCGTTGCGCCTGTAGGTAGTTCTATAATACGTCCGTCTGGCGTAAACACGTAAATTTCATCAGGGAAAAGGTCGGTTTTGACCGACTCGATGAATTCAAACGACGAGCTTGCCGACTGCTGCAGTTCTAACAAGCTTTGCATCCACTTACGTGCACGAAGCTGTGCAGTAGTACCGTTGTCACCCGGCTCCTTGTAAAGCCAGTGTGCTGCTACCCCTTTATCCGCCATTTGGTCCATTTCCTGTGTTCGAATTTGAATTTCAACAGGAATACCATGCGGGCCAATCAGCGATGTATGTAACGACTGGTAGCCGTTAGTACGCGGAATAGCGATATAGTCTTTAAAACGGTTTTCAATAGGCTTGTATAGCCCGTGCATAGCGCCTAGTGCGCGGTAGCAGTTGTCTACCGAACTCACCACAATGCGAAACGCATAAATATCCATTACCTCGTTGAACATCAGTTCTTTGTTTTTCATTTTGCGGTAAATGGAGTACAGGTGTTTTTCTCTGCCTATCACGTTTGATGTTATTTCGTAGGCATCTAGACGCGTATTCAGTTCTCCACGAATATTCTCGATAATCTCTTTGCGATTACCACGGGCTTGGCGTACCGCCGATTTCAATGCGCGATGGCGCATGGGGTACATGGCTTGGAAACCTAAATCTTCCAGCTCGTTTTTAATATCGTGAATACCCAAGCGATGAGCTATAGGGGCGTAAATCTCTAGCGTTTCTAGGGCAATGCGGCGGCGCTTATCAGGGCGCAGAGAGCCTAGCGTACGCATGTTATGTGTGCGATCGGCCAGTTTAATGAGGATAACTCGGATGTCTTGCACCATGGCCATCATCATTTTGCGGAAGTTTTCCGCCTGGGCTTCTTGTTTGGTGCTAAAGGCAAGCTTGTCGAGTTTACTGACCCCTTCTACCAGCTCAGCAACCGTATCGCCAAAGGCCTCGGCAAGGTCTTCTTGGCTATAATGGGTATCTTCTATGACATCGTGAAGCAGTGCCGCCATGATCGTTTCATGATCAAGGTGCATATCGGCAAGAATGCCTGCCACCGCTACCGGGTGAGTGATATACGGATCGCCGCTGGAGCGCATTTGGCCGTCATGGGCCTCTTGAGCGAGAACAAAAGCATCTTGCACCAGCTGAACACGGTCGGCTGATAAATACTCTAAAACTTTCTGCTTTAAACCTTCAAACAAATACACAGTGAAGCGCGACCCTTATATAACGTTACACCACTAAGAATACGTTTAATTGTGCTAGAAGCCAATACACCAAAACTAAAGCGCCAGTGCTTTTTTCAAAGCACTGGCGCCAAATAACTGATAAAAGCCCTTAAAAGCGGGTTTTACTGATCAGATAAAATATTTGCAACAGACGCAAATTCAGCGTGTTCTTGCTGTTCTTGCGCTTGAAGGTCTGCTTGTTCAAGCGTAGCAGCCGTTACTAAACCTTCTTCAATTTCACGAAGTGCTGTCACAGTTGGCTTGTCGTTTTGAACGTCAACCATAGGATCTTTGCCTTCAGTGGCAATTTGACGTGCACGGCGTGCAGCAACAAGCACTAGGTCAAAGCGGTTACCAATTTTATCTACGGCATCTTCTACAGTTACGCGAGCCATGTATTTCTCCGAAAATTAGGTTGAGCAAGTTATTCAAAAAACGGCCGCGTAGTATACACAAATACACCGCGCGATCCTAGTATTTTGTTTGAATTTGAAGCAGTCAGATCGTTATAGCTATGTGCTGATCGTCTGCCTTTAAACTAAAACATTTGTCTATGCTGATAAGCTTACGCGCTACCAAGCAATTCGTCCAATAGCACCTGATGACGCATTTGTTGTTTCATCGTACGAAGACGCTGCGCAGTCACTATCGCTTCTAAGTCACCTAGTGCTGTGGCAAAGTCATCGTTAACAATTACGCTATCGAACTCACTAAAGTGTGACATTTCCGCCACCGCTTGTGCCATGCGCCCAGCAATGACTTCTTCACTGTCCTGACCGCGGTTATTTAAACGCTGCTCAAGAACATCTAGCGACGGAGGAAGAATGAAAATACCACAGGTATCTGGCATAAGCTTTTTGACTTGGCGAGCACCTTGCCAATCGATATCCAAAAACACATCAATTCCGCGGTGAAGGGTTTGTTCAATGGTAACCCGTGATGTGCCGTAATAATTGCCGAACACCTCTGCGTACTCAAAAAATACGCCTTGTTCGATAAGCGCTTCAAACTGCTCTCGACTTACAAAGTGGTAGTGTACGCCGTCTACTTCACCCGGACGAGGCTGACGCGTGGTATGAGATACCGACACCTGCATAGGCGTAGTTTCATTACCTTCGTACTTTTCCATTAGCGCCTTTATAAGGCTAGATTTTCCCGCCCCTGAAGGAGCTGCAAGTATAAATAAATTGCCAAGTAGTGAAGCCATAGGATATTAAAAGTTTATCAAGATGTGGTGATTTCAAGTAGCAATGATAGCATATTAAGCCCTTGCGCCGTAACTGTGATTATCTGGTTTATGCATTGATGATCGATGATGACCTGTATTTAAGTTGCCGATCGGCGTTAGCAAAATACATAACAATAATAAGTTTCTAAGAATGGTGGGGCAGAAAAAGTACTCTGACCCCCCACCATTCTTGCGAAAGACAGAGATTGCCCGTGAGAAAGGATAACCATTGGTAATGAAGCAACAACAAAACTAGGAAATATAGAATGACTCAGCAACTTCTGCCGTGCGTAGAGATAAATCCGTCAACAGCGCCTGATGCCTGCGTTATCTGGCTTCACGGTCTTGGCGATTCAGGCCACGGCTTTGCTCCTATTGTGCCCGAGCTTAAATTACCAGATTCAATGGCCGTAAAATTCCTGTTTCCCCATGCATCGGAGCGCCCCATCACGATAAATGGCGGAATGCGCATGCGTGCTTGGTACGACATCAAATCGCTAGATTTTGAAAGCCGCGCAGATCTTGAAGGGGTAAAAGAATCGGCAGAACAGGTTGAGCAACTTATCAAAGCGCAGATTGAAAGCGGCATTAAAGCAGAACGTATCGTTTTAGCAGGGTTCTCCCAAGGGGGCGTTATCGCCTTGCACCTTGCCCCTAGATTTTCGCAAAAACTGGCCGGCGTTATGGCGCTTTCTACCTACATGTGTGAACCCGCATTACTAAGTAGTGAAGCACTAGACGTGAACCGCGAGACACCCATAATGATGGCCCACGGTGAGCAGGACGAGGTTGTACCGGTTTTCATGGGCAACGCTGCTTTTAAGACACTAAACGAATGCGGTTTTAAGGCAACGTGGCAGACTTACACCATGCAACACAACGTTTGTATGCAAGAACTTAATGACATCAGTGCATGGTTACAAAAGTTGCTTAACTAACACTTGCTGTCGCTAATTTTTTCGAAACGCTGGCGTACCATTACTACCAGCGTTTTTTACTTGCTGTTGTGCTCGCCAAGACATATTTGAAGCATTAACGCTTTTTGCGTCTGTCATTCCATCACGCGGTTTCTGCCCGCATTTTTCGCTTTGTATAAGTTATCATCAGCCTGTTTTAAACTGGCATGTAGGTTGGTATCGGTTAACGCTGTGGCAACACCAAAACTTGCGGTGATAGGGTGATTAATGTCTCCTGCTACAAAAGGTCTTTCTTCTATTAGCCTCCTCATTGTTTCAGCCAACTTAACCGCTTGCGTCAACGTAGCATGAGGAAAAAGCACCAAAAATTCTTCACCGCCAGTGCGTGCTACCACATCAGAAGATCTGACCGCTTCTTTCATCAAACTGGTAACATGAATAAGCACCTGATCGCCCACATCGTGACCATAGCTATCGTTAATCTTTTTAAAGTGATCGATATCTACCACTACCGCGCTTAAAGGAAAATATGTAGCAGGGTCTTGCATGGCCTTTTCAAAAAAAACGGCTTCTAGAAAACGGCGGTTGGGCAGTTTGGTTAACGGGTCGGTATTGGCTTGGCGCATACGCTCAAAGTTTTCTTTCAACATCTCCTTTCGGCTTTGATGCCAAAAATTTTCGCCAATAAAGGCCACACAAACAAAACAAAGCGTAGAGATTAGGAAGCGAGATACGTGTTCATCGGAATACTGAGCAATTATATTCTCTTGGTTGTATAGCATAAAAGTAGTGATGGCCAATGTTACCGAAACATAAATCAACGCGGGCCTAAAACGCACCACTATGATCTGCAAGAACAACAGCGGAAACACAAAGTAAAGGCCGGTATTATTTAATCCCCCGGTATACACCAAGCCGTTAACAGTAAACATTGCAACAAGGCCGCCAACGTAGTAAAACACGTCGACTCGCGGGAATATGTGAGACAACAACACGTTTATGTATACAACGGCTGCTGAGGCTGTAAGGGTTCCTACAAGGAGCGGTGTATTATTTCCCACATTAAGCCACGCCATAAAGGCCATGATGGTGCCGCCAACATAAGAAATAAAATACAGTGTCAGTCTTCTGCGTTTTGCCTCCGCTTCGTCTTGTTGAGCGCTTCTTAACAGTTTCCCTAACGACGAGTAGTCCATACTAGAACCTTCTCCACTTTTATTACCAGACACCCTTAGCCCAACTCAGCATAGTCTGAAAGTTAACGATTAACCAAGTAGAAAATCACCGCTATTTCCAAACATTAACCAAGAAAATGCGTATACTACAACGTATCTCGTATGACGTTCTGTGATACGTCGTTTTGTTTATCTTTTTAATAGTTTGGAATAAGCATGAGTCATCTCAACACCACCCGCACCGTTCGAATTGCTACTAGAAAAAGTGCCTTAGCGCTTTGGCAAGCAGAGTATGTGAAGGCAAAATTGTTGGAGCATTACCCATCAATGACCGTTGAGCTTGTGCCCATGAGCACCCAAGGCGATAAAATTCTCGATACGCCGCTGGCCAAAATTGGCGGCAAAGGCCTTTTTATCAAAGAGCTTGAAATTGCCATGCTTGAAGGCCGTGCCGATATTGCTGTGCACTCAATGAAAGACGTACCGGTAGAATTCCCGGAAGGCTTTGGGTTACACGCTATATGTGAGCGTGAGAATCCGTTCGATGCCTTCGTGTCTAACAACCACGACAGCCTAGATGCACTGCCAGAAGGCGCAATAGTGGGTACATCTAGCCTACGCAGACAATGTCAAATTCGCAAATACCGCCCTGATCTAATCATCAAGGACCTTCGCGGTAACGTAAATACCCGTTTAGCTAAGCTTGATGCAGGCGAATACGACGCCATTATTTTAGCCTCTGCAGGGCTTATTCGCCTTAAAATGCAATCGCGTATTCGCATGGCTCTGCCTGCTGACATCTCTCTTCCGGCTGTAGGCCAAGGCGCTGTAGGCATTGAATGTCGCAACGACGATGAAGAACTAATAGCGCTACTTCAAGCATTAAACCACGCAGATACGCACACCCGTGTTACTGCAGAACGCGCCATGAATGAAAGGCTAGAAGGCGGATGCCAAGTCCCTATTGGCAGTTTTGCTACACTGGATAACGATGTGCTAACGCTCACTGGCATGGTAGGAAAGCCCGATGGCTCTGAGCTTCTTTTTGCCTCAGCTACCGCGTCTAGAGAGAAAGCCAAAGACATGGGTATTGAGGTAGCTGAAGCCCTTTTAGAGCAAGGTGCTGGCGAAATTTTGAAAGCACTTTATAGCTAAAATGCACGCTAAACGGGATAGGGATATTTTCTTATCCCGTTTACCTTCCCTTTTTTAAGCAGTATTTCGAAAACTAAAAGGATGAGGCTTCGTATTAATGCTACTGTTCACACGCCCTTTACCAAAATTAAAAGCGAGCGCGTTAGCTTTTGAAAATGCTGGAATTGATGCGGTAGGTGTAGCTACGTCTGATATTGTCCCAGTACTTTCAGAGCAATATGCTGCAGCTGAATTTTTATCTCACAACGCGATAAACGTAATTATTGTTACCAGCGTATATGCTGTAGATACCGTCGTTTCGGGGTTGAAGAAAACAGCGGCAGCCCCTCCCCTTGTTGTTGCAGTGGGCGACGCCACCGCACATAAACTTCGTGCAGGGCTGAGCGAGCTATCATCCGTCAATATTGCCATTCCTAAGGTTCATACATCCGAAGGTATACTGGCAATGCACCAACTTAATGAGGCAAACTGTCAACAAGTCGTTATTATTAAAGGTGAAGGTGGAAGGGACGCTATCGCTAATGGATTAGACGAAAAAGGGATGTCAGTGAACAGCTTTTGCGTTTATAAAAGGGAACCACTTACGCGCCCAATTTACACAAAACGGTGGAAACTGGGCGAAGTTAGCGGCATTATCGCTACAAGCGAAGCAATGGCACTGCAGCTTATAGAACAATTTGGCAACGCGCTTTTAGCTTATCCATGGCTAACAGTAAGCAGCCGCATTGCTAAAACCCTCACCAATAAAGGTATTGAAGAGGTTGCCGTTTGTCAGCGAGCCACCGATCAGGCACTCATCGCCTGGGTAAAGGAAAACTGGGAGTATTGAATGGCCAACAATAATGAAAATAGCCCACACAAAGAGGAACTCGTGAAAGTGGATGCTGAAAAAGAAGTAATAGAGTCTTCTGCCACGCAGAGTGAATCTTCAAAGTCTGGCGCTAAACAAAAAAAATCATCGGGTAATGGTCTACTTTGGTTTGTTGTAATTATCCTGTTTTTACTTGTGCTCGGTATGGCAGGCGCAGGTTATTGGTATTACATGCAGCAGCAATCAGCAAGCCAAGAAACGGTTATTGCACAGCAAAATAACGCATCTCAGTTAAACGCGATTGAGCGCGAGCGCGCAGACATTTTGGCATCAATTGAAAATGTCACGCGAACAAACCAAGCGCTAGAAAGTACAGTTGCGGAACTTAAGTCACAAAACGAACAGCTAGCGCTTCAAGCAGAATCAACCCTGCAGCAGCTTAACAACATGGAAGGCCGACGCCCAGCTGATTGGCTAATTGCTGAAGCTGACTACCTTGTGCGTATGGCAGGAAGAAAGCTATGGCTAGAAAACGACGTTCGCACGGCAATTCTATTGTTAGTTAATGCTGACAAGCGCCTAAAGTCACTGGCTGACCCATCGGTGTTACCGGTTCGCGCTACCCTTGCCGAAGATATTCAAACACTACAGCAGTTAAACCCCGTATCGCAAAGTTCGGTGGCGCTAGCACTTACCGGCATGATGGCGCAAATCGATAAGCTTCCTCTGAATACCTTTGAAAAACCAGAAGATAGCAATGCACAAGACACGACATTGTCGGAATCGGCTGACGATTGGCAAGAAAATCTTGCGAAGGTGTGGCGTTCATTGGTTGACGATTTTCTTACCGTAAAAAGCATTGAAGGCCCGGTAGAGCCAGTGCTTTCGCTAGAAGCGCAGTTCCTAGCAAAAGAGCAGCTTAGATTACAGCTTATGCATGCGCAAACAGCTGCCCTTCAGGGTGATGAAGGCCTGTACAGTCAGTCACTGCAATATGCGCAAACCCTACTTACTGAAAAGTTTGATACCGAAAAAAGCCAAGTTACCGGTTTTATGGATGCGCTACAAAACTTAAGTGCTACCGATATTGCACGCCCTATTCCAACCGAGCTTGCGTCTCAAAAGCCATTGGAGCGTTTACTCGATAGCCGTGTTAAACAGGTATTTGGACAAGGAGCTAGCGCACTATGAAATGGTTAGCTATTGCCCTTGCGGTATTAGCCGCATTCGTTGTTGCGTTAATTGTCGGCCCCATGCTACTTGGCGATAAAGGCTACGTACTAATTTCATTAGGTAGTACCGCCATTGAGATGACGGTGATCAGTTTTTGTATTCTGGTTATTGGTGCCGTTATTGCGTGGTACGTACTATCGCGCTTTGCACTGTGGGCGCTAAGCCTAATTACCGGCTCTCACAAGTGGTTTGGGACCCTTGGCGAACGCAAACGCAAACGTGCATTTTACGACGGTCTTCACGCTATGGCCGCAGGCGACTTTGAGAGTGCTCAAAAGTCTTTGGGTAAAACCACCAACGGTGATTTTGAAGGTGTAAACTACTTAGCATCTGCGCAAATTGCTTTTGCCAATAACGACTTGTCTAAAGCCCGGTACTTCCTGGTTCAAGCCACCGATTTTCCTAATGCTAAAGTCGCCGCTACGGTGATGCATGCGCGTATTGACGTGGCTGAAGAGAAATACGACGCGGCACTGGAAAAGCTTGACGAACTAGACGAAAAAGAGCGCGAGAACAAGCAAGTTGTGCAGTTAAAAGCGCAAATTCTTGCCAAGCTTGGCAAATGGCAAGTGCTTCAGGAAAACTTATCTACGTGGCGCAAAGCACTGCCTAAAGCCGACTACACCGCCTGGAGCCAGCGAATTGCAAAAGGTAAATTTGCTGAAATTGCCAGTAAACAAGGCGCTGTCGAGCTGAAATCCTACTGGGATACACTGCCACGCAAACTGCGTCATGACGATGCCTATCGCGCCGCCTACGTTCAGCAGCTGCTTGATCAAGGTATGCATGCCGACGCACAGCAACACCTTGTCGAGTGGCAAAAGCGCGGGCCTAATAGCGCGTTATTCCCGCTGTTTACACAGCTGAATTTACCTGATGCTTCCCCCTCGCTTCGCTTACTAGAAAGTTGGATTAAGCAAGATGAAGAAAACGTGGCCCTTTACTCAACCCTAGGCCAAGTTGCGTTTAATTCGGGTGACGATGTATTGGCTGAAAAAGCCTTGCTTAAAGCCACTAAAATGAAGTCGCGCAAAGAAGACTTACTGCTTCTTTCAGCGATAAGTGAGCGCCACCAAGATACAGCCACGGCCCTTCAACTTTATAAAGAAGGTCAGCAGCTAGCGGGCTAAGTGAAATTTCATTTAGCCGAGCTGGTAGTACTTGTATTGTTCGTAAAATTGGCGATATAGTAAAAGGGAATTTTGAATTCGCACTTTAATTTACAACCTGCATAGGTGGTTATAAAGTGCGAATAGAAACAAATTACTTGTCGGAGTGCTTCACTGGTAACCCAGTAAGCTGAGACCGCGAAAGTGGGATCCGTAGAACCTGATCAGGCTAATACCTGCGAAGGGAACAAGAAAATACAATGTGCACAGTGCTTTTAATAAGCGTAACGCTGTGATTTGAATGTGTAAGTAACAACGAGTGATGTAAATGGTAAGTGATTAGCGCAGCACAAGGCGCAAACATTTACTTCTTATCTGCGATAAGTTTTCACCACTCAATGTTAATTACCTTCTAGCTAGAATCGCGGTTAAAATCACTCAACCTCACACACTGTATTCTCCTTCACTCCTGACAAGCATTTTTAAACCTAAACGTAAAAGGCCAAAATGCTATGTCGAACAGACGCGAACAGCGCCAACAAGCGCAACAATTCATTAATGAACTAGCGGGCGAAGCCTACCCCAACTCAACACGCCATTATGAAAGTGGAAGTAGAGACGATATCCGTGTGGCCATGCGCCTTATTCACCAGCACGACAGCTTGGTAGGCGGCACAGAAGACAACCCTATCTTAGAACCCAACCCACCCATTCCGGTTTACGACACATCAGGCCCTTACGGCGACCCAAAGGAAAATATTGACGTACACAAAGGTTTATCGCCTTTGCGTAAAACCTGGATTGAAGAGCGCAGCGATACCCGTGAGCTTGATGGCGTTTCATCAAGCTTTGCCAAAGAACGTGAAAACGACATTTTTACCGAAGACTTTCGCTTTATACGCAGTCGCAAACCGCTAAAAGCAAAAGCAGGCAAAAACGTTACACAGCTGCATTACGCCAGACAGGGCGTTATTACCCCTGAAATGGAATACATTGCCATACGCGAAAACATGGGCCGCCAAGCCATTAAAGACGCCGAGCTAACTCAGCAGCACAAAGGCGAGCACTTTGGCGCCAATTTACCCGAGACGATAACCCCTGAATTTGTGCGACAAGAAGTGGCCGCAGGGCGCGCTATTATTCCGTGTAACATTAATCACCCCGAACTCGAGCCAATGATTATTGGCCGTAACTTCTTAGTGAAAATTAACGCCAACATTGGTAATTCTGCAGTAACGTCATCAATTGAAGAAGAGGTAGAAAAGCTGGTGTGGTCTACGCGCTGGGGCGCCGACACCATCATGGATTTATCCACCGGCAGGAATATTCACGAAACCCGCGAGTGGCTGCTGCGAAATAGCCCAGTCCCCCTTGGTACCGTACCTATTTACCAAGCGCTGGAAAAAGTGAATGGCGTAGCCGAAGACTTAACGTGGGAGATGTTTAAAGACACGCTTATCGAACAAGCCGAGCAAGGGGTAGATTACTTCACTATTCACGCAGGCGTACTGCTTGAATATGTACACCTTACCGCAAAACGGGTAACCGGCATTGTATCTCGTGGCGGGTCGATTATGGCGAAGTGGTGTTTAAGTCATCACCAGCAAAGCTTTTTGTACGAGCACTTCAACGATATTTGCGAAATTTGCGCGAAATACGATGTAGCGCTGTCGCTAGGTGATGGCTTGCGCCCGGGCAGCGTAGCAGACGCTAACGACGATGCGCAGTTTTCTGAACTACGTACCCTTGGTGAGCTAACTAAAATTGCCTGGGAATACGATGTTCAGGTAATGATTGAAGGCCCAGGGCATGTGCCAATGCACATGATTAAAGAGAACATGGAAGAGCAGCTTAAGCACTGTCATGAAGCACCGTTTTATACCCTGGGGCCACTAACCACAGATATTGCACCGGGCTACGATCATTTCACATCCGGCATTGGTGCCGCCATGATTGGCTGGTATGGCTGCGCCATGCTTTGCTATGTAACCCCTAAAGAGCACCTTGGTTTACCTAACAAGGAAGACGTTAAACAAGGCTTAATTACCTACAAAATTGCTGCTCACGCCGCTGATTTAGCTAAAGGCCACCCGGGCGCGCAAATTCGCGACAACGCCATGTCGAAAGCGCGCTTTGAGTTTAGATGGGAAGATCAGTTCAATTTAGCGTTAGACCCACATACCGCGCGTGCGTATCACGATGAAACCCTTCCGCAAGCCTCTGGCAAAGTCGCACACTTTTGCTCTATGTGCGGGCCTAAATTCTGCAGCATGAAAATATCTCAGGAAGTACGGGATGTCGCTAAGCAGGCGGAAAACCTAGCTCCCGCCCAAGCCGCAGAAAAAGAAAAGGAAAAAGGCATGAAGGACATGGCGAACGCATTTAATAAATCGGGCGCCGAGCTTTATCATACCGCCGACAGTAAGGTTGAATTGCCATGACAGAGAACGCCTTGCAGCAGCCTGCGGTTAAACAGCCGGTTGTATGGTGTATAGGCGGTATAGATTCTAGTGGCGGCGCGGGTATTACCCGCGATGCCATTACCCTTGCCGACTTAAACGTTCACGCCTGCGTCATTACTACGCAGGCCACTGTGCAGTCGAATTCGATAATGCTAAGCAAAGAAAGTATGACGGCTTCAGCACTGAATCAACAGTGGCAGGTACTTAGCGAGAGCACACCAGCCAGCGCGATAAAAATTGGCGCTATTGCTAACGATGAACAAGCGCTGTTGTTGTGCGCGCGCATTCGCTCAATGGATAAACCTCGGCCATTTGTATTGTGGGACCCGGTAATACGCACATCATCAGGTGGAAAATTAAGCGAACTGTCTGAACCTGTAGTAGAAGAACTTTTAAATACCGTAGATTTAGTCACGCCTAATACCCAAGAGCTTTCGTGGTTAACTCGTCTATCGATAAAAAGCGAAGATAGCTTGCTTACTGCAGCCCACCAACTCATAACCAAGGGCGCGCACGCGATTTACATAAAAGGGGGACACGCCAACTGGCAAGCACACGTATGCGATACCTTCATCAGCCCCACCCAAACCATACAGTTTAGTCAGCCAAGAAAAGAGACCAGCAAGCTTCGCGGTACGGGCTGTATGTTAGCCAGTGCCATAGCGGCTTTTGTGGTAAACGACTACTGCATTGAAGATGCCCTTACCCTTGCCAACGCTTATGTTAGCCAGGTTAGGCATGCTTCTTGTGCGAACACAGCGTATACTCTTACATCACAAACAAGCAGCCCTGCCTTTGGGCACTGTATAGGTTTCCCCAATAACCCATTGTGCTTTCCTTCGGTAAAATTTTATCAACGGGAACACGCGCCCTCGCAGCCGTCATTGCTAAGCGCCAAACAGGTGTCACACGTTCAAAGCCAAGCTATAGAACGCCCCTTTCCCGCCCTTACGCAAACCGACTTGGGCTTATACCCTGTTGTTGATAGCGTTGACTGGATAGCACGCTTATTACCTACCGGGGTTAACATCATTCAGCTTCGCGTAAAGCACGGAACGCAGGAAGAGATTCGCCAACAGATAAAAGAAGCCATAGCACTTACGAAAAACACACACTGCCAACTGTTCATTAACGACTACTGGGAGTTAGCTATTGCGCTAGGTGCGTACGGCGTTCACTTAGGGCAAGAAGATATCGACACCGCAAATTTAGAGGCCATTCGACAGGCAGGTTTACGGCTTGGTATTTCTACCCACGGCTTTGCTGAAATACAGCGCGTACGTGCTTTGCACCCTTCGTACATAGCCCTAGGGCACATATTTCCTACGAATACCAAAGACATGCCATCTAAGCCTCAAGGGGTTGAGAGGCTGCGTAAATACGTAGCCCTATGCGAAGGAATTCCTACGGTCGCGATAGGCGGTATCAATTTAGCGCGCATTGCCGATGTAGCAAAAACCGGGGTTAATAGTATTGCCGTCGTCAGTGCAATTACCCAAGCTGATGAACCGTTAAATGCGTTTTGCAAACTATCGAAGGAGGCGGGTTTTGCATAGCCATTCATTTACCCAGCCCCTAGACAAACAAGATATCCAGCGATACAGCAGACAACTTATGCTTGAGAGCGTGGAAGAAGACGGCCAAGCTAAGCTTGCAAACTCACACGCCGTAGTAGTTGGCCTTGGTGGGTTGGGCAGTTTAGTCGCCCGGTATTTGGTGGGTGCCGGTGTGGGAAGCATCACTTTGGTTGACGGTGACACGGTAGACATCAGCAATTTGCAGCGCCAGGTAACCTACAACGAGATGCACCTTGGAGAGCTTAAAGCCAAATCACTGTATAACGAGCTCCGCAAAGTTAACCCCAAGCTTAATATCAGATATAAAAGCCTTTATGTTGATAGTAACAACTTACCAACGCTGATTTCCTCAGCCGATTGCGTGCTTGACTGCACTGACAAAATTGACACGCGAAAATTGATTAATGCGGCTACGTACCGCGCCTCTACACCGCTATTTATTGCGGCAGCGAGCGGACTAAGCTGGCAAGCATTAAACCTACCGCAAAACTCAACAAGCTGTGGCTGTTACGCCTGTCTTGTTGAATACATCAATGTGCGCGAAGACTGCTTAAGCAAAGGCGTACTTGGCCCTGTGGTTGGCATGGCGGCTTGCCATCAGGCAACGCAAGCATTGCTGTTTTTAGCCAAAGGGTTCAGTGCCAATATCAAATGGGGCCATTACCTAACTGGGAACGCCGACCTTGGTTCCCTTAAAAGCTTTACGCTGCCCTCTTCTTCTACTTGCGAGGTATGTCATGACCCAAATTAAAGTGAATGTGAACAATCAACCCATGAACGTGATATCGCCCATCTCGTTAAACGAACTGGTTGCGCTTAAGCAGATCAACGTAGACGGGACTGCCATCGCTAAGAATGCGGCCATTGTGAGCAAACGAGACTGGTCGACAACGTATCTTAACGATAACGACACCGTTGATATCTTTACCCTAGTTGCAGGAGGCTAATATGCTAACGCTTGCAAACCATACTTTTTCATCACGCCTTTTAACCGGCACAGGAAAATTCAGTAACGCTACCACTATGAAAAGTGCTGTGAGCGCTGCTCAAAGCAACATTGTGACCCTGGCCATGAAGCGCGTAGCGAGTAATAACGCACAAGACGAAACGTTAAAGGCACTACGCGAACTAGGGGTTACCTTACTTCCTAACACATCGGGGGCTAAAAATGCCCAAGAAGCCGTATTTGCAGCCGAGCTTTCTTATGAAGCACTGGGTAGCCAATGGGTAAAGCTAGAAATTCACCCCGACCAGCGTTACCTACTGCCCGACCCCATTGAAACCCTTCGGGCCGCCGAGACCTTAGTAAAAAAGGGGTTCAACGTACTGCCATACTGCGGCGCAGACCCTGTACTTTGTAAACGCTTAGAAGACGTAGGCTGTGCAGCCGTTATGCCATTGGGTGCGCCCATTGGAAGCAATCAAGGGCTGCAAACTGCTCCTTTTTTGAAGATCATTGTTGAGCAAGCGTCGATACCGGTAATTGTTGATGCAGGCATTGGCAAGCCCAGCGAGGCTATGGCTGTCATGGAAATGGGCGTAGACGCTGTGCTGGTCAATACGGCTATCGCCACCGCTAGAAACCCTGTGGCTATGGCTAAAGCCTTTGCCAGCGCCGTTGAAACAGGCCGTTGCGCTTTTGAGGCGGGTTTGGGCGCAACCAGTAACGTGGCGCTGGCCTCTAGCCCGCTTACCGCCTTTTTGGAGCCAACAGTATGAAGGTAGCACAAGCGCTAATGCAGCAAGACTTAGCTCATCTAGCTATGTTGATTAACAGTAAAACCGCGAGTGATGTAGAGCGAGCTTTAAATGCCAGCACACTTTCAATAGATGATTTTATGGCGCTTATCTCCCCTGCTGGTGCACCCTATTTGGAGGCGATGGCAACTCGTGCTCAGGCACTCACCCGCCATCGTTTCGGCAATACCATGCAGCTATTCGTGCCTTTGTATCTGTCGAACCTGTGTGCCAACGAATGTACCTATTGCGGCTTTACCATGAGCAACAAAATAAAGCGCAAAACCCTATCTATAAGTGAAGTGCTTACCGAGATTGAAGCTATTAAAGATATGGGCTTTTCTCAGGTGTTGCTGGTAACTGGCGAACACGAAACCAAAGTAGGTATGGACTATTTTGAGCAAACCCTTAGCGCTATACGAGACAAAGTTAGCTACCTCATGATGGAAGTGCAGCCGCTAAAGCGTGAGCAATATGAAACGCTAAAGCAGAAGGGGTTAGATGCCGTTTTAGTGTACCAAGAAACCTATTCGCCCCAGCAGTACGCAACCTATCATACGCGAGGGAAAAAACAGGATTTTTTATGGCGTTTGGAAACCAGCGACCGGTTAGGCCAAGCCGGTGTTGATAAAATAGGCATAGGTGCGCTACTTGGTTTAGGTGACTGGCGAGTTGATAGTGCTATGACCGCCCTTCACGGTAAGTTGATTCAGCAGCATTATTGGCAAAGCCGCGTATCTATCGCCTTTCCTAGACTTCGCAGCTGTGAAGGTAACAACACTGGCGGGAATGCACTTACCAACAGCAAGCTGCCAAATGAGCGGGACTTGCTACAACTAATTTGTGCCCACCGCCTGTTTAACCCACAAGCCGAACTATCAATGTCTACCCGTGAATCGGCCGCGTTTAGAGATGGCGTAATGCCGCTGGGTATAACATCTATGAGTGCCGCGTCACAAACGCAGCCAGGCGGCTACAGCGAACCCTCACAGGCATTAAATCAGTTTGATATTGATGACAATCGTTCGGTGCCAGAAGTGGTAAACGCGATTTCGGCGAGAGGATTAGAGCCCGTTTGGAAAGATTGGATGCCCTTTAGGCTCTCGCCGACATAGCTTCGGCAAAAATTTTTTCTAAAGGTGACAAGTCAAAGTGGACTCCAGCAATGTTAGCTTCTATCCAAGCATTCTGAGAAATCTTAGGCCAGTTAATGTCATAGCCCAGAACAAATAGTAATTCTTCAAAATAGAATCGCTGTACTCTACCATTACCCTCTCTAAAAGGATGAATAATATTTATCTCGCATATTTTCGCTTTAAATCGACAATAGTCTTGCGCTCATTGGTTTTCTTTAACTCCAAACCTTCGTAACTGAGACTTACCTCGTAGTTTTGAATATTAGGAGCAAACCTCTCTTTCCTGTGGTTACTATTTTTTGAAACAGTATGCGACATATACACCTCCCATAACGAATAACTCTACCTCGTTATAGTATAAATAGCTATTTTTGATCTTGATACCAAGCGTTTGGTTTGAGCGAAAACATTAGTTTTTTTAAGGCAAAATAAATAAAAAATTTGTTTTGCTTTCACGTAAAACCCTCCGTAGAATCCGCCCAAATTTTAGCCAGACTCTTTTCCTATGCGTCTGGCTTTTTTGTCTTATTTATCTCATATTAAAGTTATCAAAACTTAAGGGCAGTGCGTTGGATACCGTTGAATTTATTCAAATTCGTAAATTTATAGTGAAGCTAGGAAAAATGCTGCACAAGTACGGTACGCCTGCGTTCCGTCTTGAAGCTTACCTCGGTGAAGTCGCCAAATATCTGGGCGTACACGCTTCATTTATTTCGACGCCCACGTCACTAACTTTTGTTATCTGGAGCGACCGTCACGAAGACGAATACAACCATGCTGCGCGATTACAGCCTGGCGACCTAGACATGAATGCACTGTCGCTAACCGATGAATTAGCCAGCGAGTTGCTATCGGGAAACCTGTCGCTAACTGAAGCCGATAAGCGCCTAAATGAAATAGATGCCATGGGTAGCCCTTACGGTAAGTTATCTACCGGAACGGCGTTTGCCATGGCAACAGGTGCATTCGCTATGCTAATGGGTGCAAGCTGGAGTGAAATAGGTTGGTCTGCAGCACTGGGGATAGTGGCGTACTTATGGACCTTATGGGCACAGCAATCTAAACGGGTAAACCTGATGTTAGAGCCGGTCACCGCGTTCGTAGGCGGCATTCTAACTTGCGCAATCAGCCGATATATAGACCCGGGTATGAACATTCCCCTAGTTGTACTTTCGTCGGTGATTGTATTTGTGCCAGGCCTTGCCCTGACTATGGGATTAGCGGAACTATCTTCGCGCAATATGGTGTCGGGCACCGCTCGTACCATGGACGCCATTATGCAGTTATTCAAACTGTATTTTGGTGCATTTTTAGGTGTATCGGTAGGCTTTAGCGTGTTTGGTGAAAACGTGTATACCCCAGCAGAGTCACTACCTTACTGGGCGACTTGGCTTGCTGTATTCCTATTGTGTATTGCGCTAGTTGCAATATTTAGAACCCGCCTTAAGCACATACCTTGGGCATTGGCAGCGGCGTTTATCGCATACAGCGCAACGGCGTGGAGTTCAGATTACATGAGCCCGGGGCTAGGCGCTTTCGTAGGTGCATTTGCGTTGGGTATTTTTGCTAATGCGTTTACCCGCATTGCCAATCAGCCCGCTACTATTGTGGCGATGCACGGGCTAATTGTATTAGTGCCGGGGTCGAAAACCTACATTGGCTTAAACTCGTTTATGACGGGCCAAGACTTTGTAAAAGCCGATCATTTAGGCCAAGAAGTGTTTCTTATCTTCATGTCGTTAGTGGCAGGGCTGATATTTGCCAACGTTGTTATGCCTACGAAAAAGGCGCTATAAGAAACATTATTATTTAAGCAGCTTGATCAGCGCCCGTCCTAAACGGGCGTTAAGTGCGCCAGCGGCAATGGCTTCAGCCGAATTTTCCATAAATTTCGCCGACAAGCTGCCACCAATTTGATTAGCTACTTCGTCGGTTGCTAAATCGAATACCCCCTGCGCAGCAATGTTTTGCGCCAACACTTTTAGCAACTTCCAGTTCCCCGCGGTACTTGGTCTTAGCCCATACACGCGAGCCATGCGGCGAATAGTGCGAAAGCTAATCCACACCACTGCAAAGGTTTGAATAAGGTTATTGGGGCTAATGAACGCTAAACTCCCCGCCGTTACCGACTCTTTATTTAGCACCTTGTAGGCCTTTTCCTGCACCGGTTTTAGCACAGTATCTTCATAAAGACCTAATCGCTCTGGCCCGGTCATATCGTCTTGAAGCTGCTGTTGATAACGGTCAAAACAATGCGCCGCGTAAGACCCTTGGGAAAAGCGCTTTCCGTGCTGGTTCAACACGCGATCTATTTTCTCTGGCGAGGGCTGGTTTTCCGCTGAGGGCTGATTACCCGCTGAAGGCTGATTACCCGCTGAAGGCTCTCTACCCGCTGAGGGCTCTACGCCCTTATTAGCCAACAAATTTCGGATAACGCTAGCGTCTTTCATTGCCGTGTTAACTTGCTTATAGCCACGCCATTCTTTAAAACTTAAAAAGCTAAAGCAGCTAACAAAACCTATCAGCAGCGCACCTAATACACCGGTTCCAATGGGATGTTCAGAAACATTTGCAACAAGGGTGGTATAAGCTTCAAAAACAAAGAAACCCAATAATGAAATTACACCGAAACCCAAGGTCGCTGCACCTAACGAAATGCCGCCTTTTTTAGCCTCGACTTCCCATACATCCTCAGTAACCTGCTGCGGTAGCTTGGTTTCAGGCTGTGCAATATCTAAGGTTTGTGTTTTAACTTTGGTTTTATACTGCGGTTTGTTTACCGTACTACTATTTTGTTCACCCGGAGACGCTGTTTGAGATTTCGTATTTGCTTCATCTTGCTGGTCGCTATTCGCGCCATAAAGCGCTTCGCTTCTGATATTGGGCGAGTTGCTAATATTAGACGATCGAGTCGGCTCTGGGCTTTCGTCAAATTTATAAGGTTTATCGCTCACTCTTGCTCTCCTTTGCCCAGTAAAAACTGAAGCAATCTGTCTACGCCTTTGCCGGCCAAAATACGTGCTTTGTAATCGCTTGGCACACTTACATCTGGTACAGGGAAATGGCTGCCCTCTTCCATCTCTTTCAATGTGCTAGGAATGGGCTCGAACGTAGATTCAACATAGCGACCATCGGTGTCTTTATAGCGAATAGCATCTTCATTACTGCCATCGTCGGTCACTTGCATGCTCGACACTAAAAAATGTTCAAACTGGATAGGTTTACCATCGAACCGTGCTCTGGCCCCTTCGGTAATTTGCATTAACAAACTCAGTAAATTGCCCCGCTGGCTAACCGGGATAAGATCGGATTTGGTGGCCACAAACGCCACTTTACCTATTTGCTCTTTCTTTAACACATTACGTGAAAACCACGTGCTTTGCCCGTACACGAACGTATCGGCCAAATGGCTTAGGGTTTCCTTTAACTGATACAAATGCTGCCTGCTGTGGTTAAGCCCTTCAAACAAATCTACCAGAATAATTTGTTTATCCGTTTCTTTAAAAATGGACTGTTTTAACGGCGTTAACCATCCATTTTGAAACTTAGCAAAGTGCTTATCGAATATGTTGAACCACGGGTGCGACACGTCGCTGGTAATGCTGGACGGCAGTGGTGTAAACCCAAATGCCTGCCAATCAAAGTCGCTAGATTCCAACAAAAAACTGCCCGGCTGAAGTAAAGATATGCCGTTCGCTTTGGCGTCTACTAAATAATCGCGGTAAGCGTTAACCAGTAGCTGTATGCGCTGCTCCGTTGGCTCCTGCTCGAAATCGAATTGATTAACGAACGCTTTCCATTGATTAGCAAAATACTGCTGCGGCCCGCTACTAAGCTGTGCCCATGCAGAATCTGACCAGTGCGCATAGGTTTTACTTAACATAGGAATGTCGGTTACCCACTCGCCGGGGTAATCGATAAATTCAAATACTACGTCGCTGTGCGGCAATACATGGCGCTTTAGTGAGGCTGTTTCTTTTAAGCGCACCACTAGTTTAAAGCCAAATGCTTCTTCAGTAGCCTTCGGCCACTGCCCGTTCTCCAGGTCTTCAATATTCTGTATATGAGGAAAAGGTTTATAGCCATCAATAGGCTCTATATGCATATCAAGCACTTGGGAGGGCGGTAAATAACGCAACAAGGGCAAACACGCATAGCCCTCTTCACTACGGCTTTTAAGCATGGTAATAAGGCTGGTAAACAGCATAGATTTACCGCTTCGACTAAGCCCCGTTATGGTGAAACGGTGCGTCTCTTTGTTAAACGCACTACTTAGTTTGTCGCCAGTTAGCGACGCTATTTCCCGAGTCTTGTCAAAAAACGTAGCGATATTTTTCTGCATTATTTGTTTGTATTCTGCCTTTGCAGCTTTAGTTCCTTTGCCATTCACCTAACGAAAAGGGTACGCCTTCGCATAATCGTGAATATAGGGTTAAGTATAGATATAAAAGAGTAATGTGGTTGCTAGGTAATAAAAGCAAGGGCAGTGCCAGCTAAGTGGGCTTCACACGATAAAAAACGTCTACCGTTTTTAGTGTTCATTGGTCTGGTTAAACAGCTTCTTCTTTATACGATTTTTGCTGGAATGCCAGTGGTTCTTTGGCTTTCGAGGGGCATTATCCATTACATGCTCAAAATCAATATCGGCGCGTTTAGTGGGCGGTACGTGAGCACAAAAGAATGTATCAATTTGTGACTGCGCCAGTTTATGTAAACTTTCTCGGTATTGATTAGGGTGGCATAAAGGGTATGGCGGTACCAACTTGCCTTTCACTTTAACTAGCACATCGGCAATGTAAGCCTGCTGCGTAGGCGCATGCATTAGCGTTAAATCGTGATCGGTATGCCCAGGGGTATAGATAACCTGCCAGTCAGGGAAACCGGGTAATGTTTGGTTATCTTTAAGCGTGATATCTGGCGTAAGAATTGGGTTATACCAAATGGGTAAACGGGGCTTTCCTATACGGCTTGCCACCCACCACGTGAGCAGCAAATCGATACCGTGGGCCGTACGACCAGCAAGCCCTTTATACCAGTTAATCGCTTTGGGGTGACATGCCACCTGCGCCCCTGTGCGCACGCGAAGTTTGATGGCCCCACCGGCGTGATCAGGATGCATATGTGTAACCACAATCAGCTTTAAATCAGCCAGCGGGCGACCCAAGGTTTGTGTTATGTAATTACACACGGTGTCTACGTCAGCACGACTACACCCGTCCAGCAAAAGCAGACCTTTGCTATCTTCAGCTAGGTAGATATGTTGAATGTACCCTTTTAGCGTGTGAATCTTCATAACAACTTCCTTTTCACCCATTCTTTCACGGTGGTATACGCCGCTCTACGTCAGCACAACCGCGACGGTCGTAAACTCTACCAAAGACTATCTGGTAAGACCAGATTCAGCAAACAAGTGTAGCATTAAATCCCTCAACCACATTAGCCCTGGTTCGCCTTCTTGTTGACTATGCCAGTAAAGGTGGGTTTCCAATTCAGGTAGCTGATACGGCAGTTTGGTGCTAATCAAATTGTCGTCATTCACGGCATCGGCCACCGAACCCGGCAAGGTGAGTAACGCATCAGTATTAGCCACCACATCTGCCGCAGCACGATAGTTTTGGCAGCGCCACAAAGAAGGGCGGCTTACGCCTAACTGTTGCAGCGCAATTTCTTCCACCGACGCCCCTTTAGCCCGGTTAGACACCGTAATATGCCGCGCCGCTACATATCTTTTCTTATCTAAACTCTGTGCCAATGGGTTTTGCTTATTCATAAGCACTTTGTAGGTATCGCGACGTAAAAGCGAATGGGAAATAGGTGCAGCAACGGCGCGGCCAATATCAATGACCAAATGAAGGTTTCGGTTGGTTAAATCAGCTAGTATAGTGTCACGATGTAAGCGAGTGCTTACTATTTCAATATTAGGCGCTTGCTTCTCAAGGGTTGAAAGCAGTGCAGGTAAAACACCTAACTCTAACGACTCTTGCATGGCAATAACGAACCGCTGATGGCTGTGTAACGGGTCGAAATCAACAAATTCCCCTAATGCTTTTCGAATATCGTTCAAGGCTTTCAGGATTGCGGGGGCTAAACGTTCGCAGGCAGCGGTAGGCAACATACTTTGTTTTTCTTTTACAAAAAGCGGGTCGCCTAAAATATCCCGAAACCGACGCATAGCATGACTGACTGCCGACGGCGTAATGTGCAGCGCCTCGGCCACACGAGTCATGTTTCTGTGCTGCCAGAGTGCTTCAAACACCTTAAGCAGGTTTAGGTCTAGCTTTTCAAATTGTCTGTGCTCTAACACCCACAACACCATGAATAAAATTCACACCATTTAGAGATTATATTTCATTTCATTCACTAAACAACTTTCACTAGTATGAACTTAATAAATTATATAACAGGTGCCCTATGGATTTTTCACATAACGACAAAACAAAAGCCTTGCTAGAAAAGCTGGATAACTTTATTGCTGAGCATATAGCGCCAATCGAAAATGAAGTTTACGACTTTCACCACAAAGAAAATAACCACGGCGATTGGAAAAGCTGGAAGCTGCACCCTGGTACAGAAGCCCTTAAAGCCAAAGCACGTGAAGCGGGCTTAGCGAACTTATTCTTACCCGATGCAGAACTAGGCCAGGGCCTTACCACGCTTGAATATGCGCCAATGGCTGAGCGCATGGGTAAATACCTTTTTGCCCCTGAAATATTCAACTGTAATGCGCCTGACACCGGCAACATGGAAGTGCTTTATCACTTCGGCAACGATGCACAAAAAGAACAGTGGCTAAAACCCCTGCTGGCTGGCGAGATTCGTTCAGTGTTTGGCATGACCGAACCTGACGTTGCATCGTCCGACGCCACTAACATGGCCGCAACCATCATTGAAGACGGCGACGACGTAGTTATTAACGGTAAGAAATGGTGGTCGACAGGCTTAGGCCACCCTAACGCAGCATTCACGATATTCATGGGTTTATCGAACCCCGACAACGACAAGCACAGCCGCCACAGTATGGTGATAGTGCCGCTAGATACACCAGGAATTAACATCAAGCGTATGCTAGATGCCTACGGTGATTACGATGCGCCATACGGCCACGGCGAAATGCACTTTGATAATGTTCGGGTAAGTAAAGACAACATCATAATGGGTTTAGGTAAAGGGTTTACGATAGCACAAGGTCGCTTAGGCCCGGGCCGCATTCACCACTGCATGCGCGCTATCGGCATGGCCGAAAAAGCGTTAGAGCTTGCGCTTAAACGCGGTCACGAACGGGTTGCCTTTGGTAAGCCTATCATCCGTTTAGGCGGCAACCTAGAGCGTGTTGCTGATGCTCGCATGGCAATAGAACAAGCGCGTTTGCTTACCCTTCACGCGGCGTGGAAAATAGATAACCTTGGCGTTAAACACGCTATGACAGAGATCTCAGCCATTAAAGTAGTTGTGCCAAATATGCTACAAAGCGTAGTGGATATGGCACTACAAATTCACGGTGGCGCGGGCATGTGTAGCGACTTCCCGCTCGCCCGTTTTGCGGCTGGCGCAAGAGCCCTTCGCTTGGCTGACGGCCCTGACGAAGTGCACAAAGGCATGGTATCTCGCCTAGAACTCAAAAAATATCAGTAGTAAAACTAATACGAAAAATGCGGCTTAATGCCGCATTTTTTGTTGGTTTTACTTCATTTCGAAAAGAATTAGTTCTCTTCTTCGCGCTGCTTAATACGCTGATGCAGCGCGTCTAGCTTACTGAAGCTGTCGAACAGTTCTGGGTGTGTGGCAATGAGCGCGGCAACATGCTCAAAAGCTTCTTCTCGCGTGTCATTAGTAAGAAAGCGAATATCGTCGTCGCTAGGTAAGCGATTAAAGTCGATACCTGGGCCGGTAGAGGAGGCTTGAATCTTCATGGCACGAAAATCTTTCACATAGCGGGGTTCGCAGCTTTTACGGGCAATTTTACTACCAATGGGTTTCTGGTATTTACAGATAACATCGAACTTCGCGACGTCATTGATACTGTTGTACAGTTCTAAGAACTCGAAGCGCTGGTTATCGAATGCTTTCTTTAATTGCGGCGTGGTCTTTTGACCAAATACTTCAATGGTTTCAACGCGTTCTTTGTCGTTTTGCGCCGCTACTTGAAAGCTTGCCGCTAGCACTAGCGAAAGCCCAGCAGTTTTTATGGCGTGAAATCCGTGTTTACGTCTGTTCATCATAGTCAACATCCTCGTTGTTTCTTTTGTATACTATTCAAACTAGCACCTGAACAAATTTCAGTCAAAAAAAGGTAATGAACTTGCAATTATGGCCGAGGTTATTCGATTAAGTTTTTTCCCCTTAGGGAAATTACCTTGATCCACTGTGTTTCTCCTTCAAGACGTGTTGTTTTTTTAAGTGTTTAATTATTTTTATTATTGGCGTGATTAATATTTATTGGCGGCCGGCAATTAAAATGAACGAGACAGCCAAACCAATAAACACTAGATAATTAGAATGATTAATCTAAAAAATATATCTGAAGGAGATAATCATCACTCATAAGGCTTAATTTATATTAGCCTTTAGGATAAGAGAGCTTTAGAATTTCAGGAGGGATAGCGTAAACGCTGCACAAAGGCTTGCGCAGCGTATAAGGAGGTCAATTAAAAGGTATAAGAGGCACTTAACTGTGCATTAATGCCAGCGCCGTAGTAACCCACGGTATGTAGGCTGTTAATATACTTCTTATCGAAAATATTATTGATGTTCATGCGAACCGTAAGGTCGTCGGTAAACGCGCGAGACGCATACACGTTACCCAAGAAATACGCCCCTTGTTTAACGTTATAATCCACATTGCTTATCTCAGACTGCCAGCGGCCGCCAAAGCCCACTTCCACCTCTGGCGCTTGCGGTATTGTGTACCCTAGCTGAAAGGTAACCACATCGCGTGGCGCCCACAGGTTAGCATCATTGCCTTGCTCGTCTTCTACATCAATATTGGTGTAAGACGCATTAACACGCAGCGCGTCAGTTACCTGCCCCGCCACTTCAATTTCAAAACCATCAGACTCTACCGACACACCTTCATAGTAATACTGCAGCGTATCTGGGTTGGTGCCTGCGTAAGCGGCTAGGTTGTCTTGCTCTGCCGTGAAGTAAGCAAACGTGGTGAGTAACCTATTGTCGAACCACTGGGCTTTCACGCCCGCCTCAAAGTTTTGACCTTTAGTTGGGTCTAGGTACTGACCGTTAATATCATACTGTTCTTGCGGCTGGTACACGTCTGAATAGCTTACGTACGCGTTAACATCTTCAGTTACCGCATAAGTCGCGCCCACATAAGGGCTGGCTTCGCTTTCTGAGTTATCGATAACAGCTCCGGCGTTTTGCCCCTTACGCTCAAAGTCGATGGCATTAAAACCGGCAATAACGTGCATGTCATCGGTAACGCTAAAACGGGCAGAACCAAAGTAACGGGTTAGGGTTTGTTCAATGTTTGAATACTCGGAAACGTCTAACCAGTCAGGTTCGGCTATGGCATCTAACGCATAAGGGAACGCTGGCGTGGGGCCATATGCAGGTGTGGTTGCATAATCAAACGCGTGAACAAAAGACACATCATCGCTGGTGGCGTGGCTTACACCAAAGTTCACTTCGTGGTTGCGACCAAATAGTTCAAAATCGCCAAATACACGGCCTTCTACTAGGTGAGAATCGCGCTCTGAATCGTAGCGACCTGGCCAGCCAACAAGGCCTAGGCCGGTGTCTTTATCAATAGCGCCATAGGCGTAAAACAGCTTGCTCTGATCTTCAAAATCGCGGTAGTTATAGCTAAGCAGTAGCTGCCAGTCGTTGTCGAACACATAGTCTAGTTCAACAAACGCATTAGTCGTTTCGGTATCCCACTTTGTCCACTCTTGTGTGGTAGTGTCGTTAATGTCCCACTCGGCTTGCGTGCCGTCGGTGTAGTTAAACACTAGCCCGCCCCAGGTGTTGCCGTCGGTATTGGCATCTTGATACGACAGCCCAAACGTTACCGTGGCGTTATCGGTTAGCTGGCCGTCAATAACACCATAAACAAAGCTGCGGTCGTTCTCTAGGCCATCAAGGTGCGACTCTTTATCTTCAACACTACCTACTACGCGAGCTGCCCAGCTGCCGTCTTCGGTAAGCAGCATAGAATAGTCGCCCTGCACGCGCTTAAAGTTATAAGAGCCAATACTTGCACCAATTTCACCGCCTTCTTCATTGGTGGGGCGCTTGCGCACATAGTTAATGGTACCCGACGCATTACCTACCCCGGTTAGCAGGCCGTTGGCACCACGAATCACTTCAATTTCTTCGTAGCCATACGCTTCTACCGAACCGGTAACAATACCCCAGTCGTTCGGCAGGCCCACACCGTCTATCTGGGTATTCTTAATTTCAAAACCACGGGCCGTGTAGTTGGTACGGTTGGTTTCCCACTCTTCTACGTTAATACCCGGCGCTAGCTTTAGCGCATCGTTAATATTAAACGCACCAAACGACTGCATTAAGTCTTCAGAAAGAATACTTATAGACTGCGGCGTTTCGCTGACTTCCATGGTTAAGCCCGTAGCACCGCGGCTTACGCGGTTTTGACGAACGCCAACAATACGAATTTTTTCTACGTCGGCTTCTTTAACGTCGTCAGTATTTGTTTGGGGTGTTTGCGCTTGTACTGACAGCGCAAGGGCAAGTGGCGTTAGTGCAAATAGGCTAGATAGTTTCATGGTTTTCTCTGTTTTTAACTTTTTCGTTAAGCGTGTTGGGTTATTTTTCGCACGCAGTATAAATTAAAGAAAACCAAATTTAAATGATAATTATTGCTATTTACATTACCGTGTTCGACTTGCTAACGCTACGCCATGCTGCCAATGGTGCTTTTAAAACGCTTTAAAGCGATAAAGTAAAAAATGCACCCAATAGCAAATAGCGCAATAAGTTGAGGGTACACCACACTTAGCTCGGCACCGCGATACAGTACCCCTTGCGATACCATCACAAAGTGCGTGTTTGGCATAAGTAGCATGGTGTTTTGGATAAACTCGGGCATGCTTTCTCTTGGTGTTACCCCACCAGATAGCAACTGTAGGGGCAGTAAAACTAAAATAAGTAACAATCCGAACTGTGGCATAGATCGCGCAATGGTAGCCATGAAAATCCCCATACTCGAAACGGCGAATAATTGTAGAGCAACAGCCACCATGAAAAGCCATATTTCGCCGTTAATGGGGACGGCGAGTACCCACTGAATAATAAAATAAACAGAAAACAAAGTAGTAACCCAAACCACTACTCCCGAGGCTAATATTTTAGACAGCATAATTTCACTGTCTGAAACTGGCATAGCCAGCAGGTGCTCTATAGTGCCACGCTCTTTTTCTCTAATAAGCGCAGCCCCAGACAGAATTATGGCGATCATTGTTACCGCATTAATGAGCTCCATCACAGAGCCAAACCAAAAACCTTCTAGCGCTGGATTAAATCGGGCTCGCATGATCAACTCGACAGGGTAATCAATGTCGGATTTATAACCCTGTAAATAAGTGTTTACTTCACTGGTGATTATTTCTGTGATGTAACCATTACCAGTAAACGCCTGGCTAATACGTGTTGCATCAACATTGACCTGAACATCGGGCTGTAGCCCAGCCATAATATCTTTTTCAAATTCAGGGGGAATGGTCACAACAAAGGTATACTTGCCCGTGTCTAAATACGTGTCGGCCTCATTACTTTCAATAATATCTGGCGCTAAAAAATAAGGAGGATAAAAGGCATCTATTACCCGCTTAGACATCTGCGAATTGTCGTAATCGACAAAGGCAATGGGCGCGTTGTGCAAAGATTCAGGCACCGCAGTGGCCGCCGTGTAGATGTTTACCGTAAACACATACACAATAAGAATAAGCATGGCTGGGTCGCGCCATAAGCTCCAAAGTTCTTTTACACCTAGCTGGCCTACATTTTTAATATCCACGGTTCATCGCTCCTGTTTGCGTAACAAAACAGTGGCAAGCCACAGTGTAATTGGTATAGAAATAGCTATGGCAAACACGGCAAAGTCAAGGGTTCCAAAACCTAACCCTTTGCTAAATATTCCCCTGCTAGCAGTTAAAAAATAACTAATAGGGTGAAGCTCTCCTATTACGCGCCCTGCCCCTTCTAAGGCAGAAACCGGCGTTATCATGCCCGCAAACTGAACGGCAGGTACCATAGTGCCAATAGTGGTAAGCAAAATAGCGGCAATTTGACTGTTAGTAAAAACCGAAGCCAACAAACCAAAGCTAGTGGAAAAAGTAACAAATAACAGCGTTATAAGGCATAGCACTATCACATCCCCTTTCAGTGGAATGTCGAAAAGCCACACCGCCATAGCAACCAACAGCAAGAAGCTAACAAATGAGGTAGCGATATAAGGAAGTTGCTTACCCAACAAAAACTCTATGCGTGTAACTGGTGTAACATATAAGTTGATTATCGAACCCAGCTCTTTTTCGCGCACCACCGCCAACGACGTTAAAAGCGCAGGTATCATCAACAACAGCATGGGCATTACCGCAGGTACAATGGCCACTAAGCTGCGAACATCTGGGTTATACAAATAGCGTGATTCCACATTAATACTGCTAGTCGACTGCACTTGGCTAGCTTGTGAGGCTTGCTGCAAAAGCCATTTCAGGTGAATACCTGTTACATAACCCTGTATAGTTTCGGCCCTTGAGGGCATAGACCCATCAATCCATGCCCCTATTTCCACTTGTTCGCCTTTATGCAGTTTTTGGCTAAATTCGGGGGGAATTTCCACAGCCAATGAAAGCTCTCCGCTTTTCATTCTCCTGTCCATATCGGCATAGCTGGTAATGACTGGCTGTTCATTGAAATAGCGCGAGCTGATAAAGCACTGCGATAGTTAAGACTAGTGGAAGTTTGATCGCGATCGAATACCGCATAGCTTAAGTCATCAACGTCCATAGTAATGCCATAGCCAATAACTACCATTAACACCATGCTGCCTAAGAACGACATGGTTAAGCGAATGGGGTCGCGGATAAGCTCAAGGGTTTCACGCGAGGCATAGCTTAACAATCGCCGTAAGCCTTTTGCACGTTTATTCGGTGGCGTGGCTTTATCTGCGCTAACACCTTCTGGTGCACTTTGCTCAGTGTTTTGTGTTTGGTTCTCAGGTGTTTGCGCTTCAACTAAATAATCGATAAACGCTTGCTCTAACGTATCGGCAGATTTAGACGCTTTTATGGCTTGCGGTGTATCGGTTACCAGCACTTCGCCTGCATGCATTAGGGAAATTCTATCGCAGCGTACTGCCTCGTTCATAAAGTGTGTAGAAATAAAAATGGTTACGCCGTCTTTTCGCGCCAGAGAAATAAGCAACTGCCAAAAGTTATCTCGGGCAACTGGATCGACGCCAGAAGTGGGTTCATCGAGTATTAACACTTCAGGTCTATGCACCATGGCCACGGCCAAAGACAGACGCTGGCGAATACCTAAAGGAAGGTCGTTAGGCAAGCTGTGCTGGTGATGACTTAATGCAAAGCGGTTAAGCATTTCGTCAACGCGCGAATTTAATACGTTGCTTGCTACTTTGAAGAGCTTGGCATGAAGCGTAAGGTTTTGCCGAACGGTTAATTCGGTATACAAAGAAAAGCTTTGCGACATATAACCTACGCGGTAGCGGGTGTTAATATCGTTAGCAACAAGAGGGCTGCCCAGCAACCACGCCTCGCCAGAGGTTTGCGGCAGCAGGCCAGTAAGCATTTTCATGGTGGTAGACTTACCACAGCCATTCGACCCTAAAAACCCGAAAATCTCTCCTTTACCAATCGTGAAGCTAACGTTATTAACTGCCGTAAAATCGCCAAACTTCATAGTAAGGTTTTTAGCTTCAATCGCGGTTTGCATATGCTCACTAGCCTTATAAGGCTGCACAACTACGCTGCGATGTTCATGCTTTGCGTCTGCCGGCAAAAGCGCAATAAATGCCGCTTCTAAATTGCTGGTTTGTGTTTCACTAAGCAGTGACTTCGGTGAGCCGCTCGCCAGTATCTCACCTGCATTTAACGCTATTAGATGATCGAACTGTTGGGCTTCATCCATATAGGCAGTCGCTACCAATACGGTAATATTTGGCTGGGTTTTGCGAATGTCTTTAATAAGCGACCAAAATTGACTTCGGGCAAGGGGGTCTACCCCTGTAGTGGGTTCGTCTAGAATAAGCAGGCGGGGATCGTGTATTAAGGCACAGCATAACCCCAGTTTTTGCTTCATACCACCCGACAACTTGCCGGCTGGGCGCGATAAAAATGGATAAAGTCCGGTTCGTTTGGTAAGGATATCTATTCGTGCACGACGCTGAGCACGATTGTGCCCAAAAAGTTTGGCAAAAAACTGTAAGTTTTCTTCTACAGACAGCGTGGGATATAAGTTTTTGCCTAAACCTTGTGGCATGTATGCAATATCAGAACATATCGCGGCGCGGTGTTTTTCATCACGCATATCGCCACCAAGAACCTGCAACTGCCCCTTTTGCATAACTCGCTCACCAGCAATAAGCGACAGCAACGTAGATTTGCCCACGCCATCAGGGCCAATTACGCCTACCGTTAGGCCCGCGGGAATAGAAAGCGCAAGATTGTGAATAGCTGTGGTGCTTTTGTAGCGAACCGTTAGCGAATTGCATTCAATAATGTTGCCCATTAGTCGACAAGCTCAGGTAGGTCGCTAGGCCATTCAGCGGTATCGTTTAGCTTTACCCATACTTCACCCGGCAACCCTGTTTTCACTTTTTCAATGTGCTGCTTTAATAAGTTTTCAGGAATTTGCGCTTTAACCCTAAACATAAGTTTTTCTCGCTCACTTTGGGTTTCAACCGACTTAGGAGTAAATTGCGCTACGTCGGCAACGTAAGAAATGGTGGCCGGAATAGCGATGTCGGGCGCGGCATCTAGCACAATAAGTGCTTCACCGCCCATAGTAAGCTTGCCCACCTGCGAAGCAGGCAAAAAGAATGTCATGTATACGTTTGTTAGGTCGACCAAACTAAGTACACGCCCACCTGCACTAACAACTTCGCCAGGCTCCACTACGCGGTATTGAATACGCCCATTACGTGGTGCTTTTAACACCATATCGTTAATTTCAGATTGGATTTGCGCAATAGTGGCATTGGCAGCGCTGACCGCTGCTTGTGCCGAGTAGTATTGCGCGCGCGAAGCTTCAATGGTGGCGTCAGCCGCTGTCAAACGAGCCTTAGCTGCATTTACCGCCGCCTTTGCGCTTTCAACATTGGTAAGGTTATCTTCTGCCAATTGTTTAGACACAGCGCCTGTTTTTGCCAATTCATTAGTACGGGCAGCATGAGCTTCAGCTGCTTTTAGCTCGGCTTTAGTTTGCAGCAGCGCGGCTTCAAGCGCTGACTTTTCACTTTGGCGCTGTGCAACAGCCATATTTGCAGCTTCTACCGCACTTTTGGCTTGCTGGTGCTGTGCCTTGGCCTGCTGAAGCTGGCTATTAATGGTGGTGGTATCAAGTTTGGCGACCACATCGCCCGCCGTTACTCTGTCTCCTTCGCTGACATAAATTTCTTCTACACGCCCTGCTACTTTTGCAGAAATGCCAATTTCAGTAGCTTCAATGCGGCCATTCCCTGACACCACATCGACATTTTCAGGGCCACTGAAAACAGTACTAAAAACCACAATTAAAAACACAACGAACATAATGGATAGAATAAACGGCGTTTTTTTCACAGTGACGCTCCCTGTGGTTTATCAATAAAGGTGAAAAGTGGCGAAAGCGCCAAGGTTAATAGCTAATGTATACTGGGTGGTGTACTTTAATCTTTGCGCTGGATCAAAATTTTGGTAGGTTGAGCGACTAGCCGAGTTTTTGGGCATGCGGTAAATTAGATTAAACAATGAAGGGACTCTGTTCATAGTGACAAAAACAATTGAACACTACAGCAAAAAAGCGCAGCACTATTACGATTTGTATAATTCGGTAGACGCCGAAAGTGTGCACAGCGATTGGAAAGCGTTTCTACAAAAATCAAAAGCAGGCACCGCACTAGATGTAGGCGCAGGAAGTGGCCGCGACGCCAACTGGTTAGCCGAACAAGGCTGGAAAGTAGTAGCTGTAGAGCCCGCTGATAACTTACGAACCTTAGCGCAATCCAATGCCCATAACAGTGTTACATGGTGTAACGCCAGCCTACCCGCGCTTACCGCCCTACCCCAAAAACCAAACACATACGACCTAATACTGCTTTCAGCGGTATGGATGCACTTGCCTAAATATGAAAGGCCACCCACGTTAAAAAGGTTAGCAGAATTGCTTTCAGAAAATGGAACCATGTATATAAGCCTTCGGTTCGGCCCAAATGATGAAGCAAGGCCCATGCACCCCGTTAGTTATGAAGAGTTAGCGACCTTAGCGGAAAGTAACGGCCTAAAGGCTCGCAACTTAAACACTGTTCCTGGTAAGGACGGGTTGCAGCGTGATGATGTGAAGTGGGTTACGGTAGAAGTGGTGAAGGCTACTAATTAAGCGATGTAATAGACATTGAACGGGAATATAAAGGACAAATGCGACAACAATGCACAAACTGCGCGGGAACCCGTGACTTGTATTTCGTGACTAATGGAACACAAGGGGACGACTTTCCCGGCAGAATGGTGATTTACTGCGCTCAATGTAGAAAAGAAAGACCTGGAAACTTAGATATTAGTTTACCAATTGCGTTATTAACTACAGACCTCTTCAAGGGCTTATATATTATGGGTAAGACAGAGACTGACCCCCAAATGGCTATACAAATGGCTTTCGGTCAAGCAATGCTTATTCTTAAGAAGGAATTAGAAGGGGTATTAGAATTGAAGAAGTCTTCCTTAAAAAAGTTTAGGTTTATAAGTTTTTGGTTTTACAAATTCAGTCTAAAACTCTGATATATTGTTATATTCTTTGTTGTTAGGTAGTCCTCGTAACTTATTATGTTTACTTATATGTACGTATTTGCTGTGAGGGCATTTAGATCAAGATAAGAAGGATTAGAAATGGATTTAAACGGTGCTCAGGTAAGAACTTTCACTAGAATGCTGAACAATATTGGTAGTGACGTAAGTCATAGCCCTAGCTATATGACTCAGGAAGAGTGGAAAAATCAGCAAATCGAGAACCATCAGATTAGAGTTCCTCACTTTCAGCGTCCTTACAAGTGGGAAGCCGAGAACATTAGTCAATTAATAAAGGATTGGCGAGACAACGAGAGAAAGCCATATTTTTCAGGCACGGTTGTAACGGTAAATGCAGAAGGGAGTAGTTGTCACGACTTGATAGACGGGCAACAACGCACAACAACACTGTACTTAGCAAACTTCGTCTTTTACCTCATTCTTAAAGAGCGACTGAAAATATATGTCCAGAAAAAGTACAGCAACTTTGCCGAGCTGTGTCGAGAGCTAGAGAACGCTTATCGATATGTTTTTCGTGACAGCCAAACAATTTCAGAGAGTGTAATTCAAAAATATAATGACCTAAAAAGCCCTGATTTTAGTGATGAGCGAAAAACTTCTATCGAAAAAGATATAATGAATGCGCTTTATGAAGCATTCGGAATAGTTATTAAAACTAGTGAAGATGAAATCGAGATCGGTTCCAGAGAGTTTTTTGTCAACAAACAACTGAGACTTACTTACAACAGGGATTCATACAACAAAAAACTTAGTAACGTTTTGTCTTCTTTCAGAGTTAGTTTCTCTAAGACCGGCCTTAAGTATGAAGTGGCAGAAGTTGATTTTGATGAACAAGAAAAAGTCTATATAGAAGCACTAAAGACTATTTTTACTGAGTTCGTTAATGATGAATCACTTTCTAAGCCTAGAGATGAATACGAAGTAATTGATTTTTACAAACAAATCACAGAGAACATTAAAAGGTTTATTTGCAGTATACAAGTATGCCTAATGCAAACAGGTAACCCACGGGACGCATACATTTTGTTCGAAGTATTAAATGATCGTTCTCTCGCATTGGAACCTCTTGACCTCATAAAGAACGACTTTTTTAAGACACTTTGTGAAAACCCTTCGATAGACACAAAAAAACTAGACGAAAATATTGAAGACCTCGATAACCAATGGGGTGAAATTTTTTCTAAGAATGCCTCTTATGAGTCGGATAACATTGCTTACTTTAGCGCAACTTATCTAACTAGACAGATTATTAAAAGTGATAAGAAAGAAGATATAAAAGATGCGTTGAATACATTTTTATCAAATAGCTATGCAAAAAATTACACAATGCCAGAGGCGCAGTCTCACTTTGATATTTTTAAGGCTGTTAAATGTATTATAAAACATTTTGATGCTCCATTTCGCAATCGTGACTCAAATGCGATTCTTAAAGCTTATAAACCTGAATTCAGTGCTGCGCAAAAAGCTTATGCTTTTCTCTGGGCTAAAAAACAGAGTGGAGTTCTAGCGGGATTCGTAACTTTTATTCTTAGACAGTATTTCGACTCTGTAAAGAAGTTTGAAGAAAACAAGTTTCTCGAATTTTTAAATAAAGATGTAGCAAAGAGTGGTAATGATGTCTTAACAAAAGTTGCTGATGCTTTGTGGAAAATATCAGTTAGCTCAAAAGATTACACTTCACCCAAAGCTTTTTCTGACATGCTTATAAATTCACCTGTAGATACAGTCGTCGCTTTTGCCAACACGCAGCGGCAATTTGAGCTTCCATGGCTTCAAGATTGGTCTTACGATGACTCACGCACGTTAAATGTAAAAGTTCTGTTCGCTATGTTATTTACAGTATCAAAAAACGACGATGGCTCACTAGAAAGAAAAGCTATGGCCTTCAATTTATCTGAAGATGCTATTAGAAAACTGCATCTTGACCATCTAGAGCCTAAAACTATTAATAAAGATCATCGTGAAAGCTACTTTGAGCACGATGAGCGAGAAAGAATAGTTAATAGTTTAGGTAACATGCTGCCACTACCATCTGAAATTAATATCGAGAAAAGCAACCGACCTTTCAGTATCGTAGTGGTGGAAGCATTAAATAAAGCAGGTATAAAAGATCATTGGCTAGGTATAGAAGCGATAAAACAGTATGAAGCAAATAACTCAAACGATATTCCAACTGAGGAGTTTTTCCGACAAAGACGAGATGCGCTCAAAAACTATTTTATGAATGTTCTAACCCTGCCGCCGCTCTAGTAGTATTCATCATAAGTACAGGCGCCAAAGTAAAAACTGGCGTTTTTCCGCCCTAATGGTATTTGTATATACAAATACCATTAACTATTGAATTGTTTAGGTGGCTGAACTTAGCGAGTTTTATTTAAATGAGCTCTAGGTATACGCTTCCATTCAACAGCGCTGACAATGCCATAATTTCCAGCAGAATTAGGCCTACGCCATTTTGCATGCGGCATGCTTATTAAGTAGTTCAGTGCTTCATCAAACGACTCAACTTTAATTTCATCACCTTTTTCTCCAACGGTAAAACCGCCTCTTTTATAAGCACAAGCGTAAGAGAAATACGTGCCGTCAGAAGCAACTGGAACATTAACGTACTCTTTTTCTAATCCCGTCATGCCTGACAAATTTTTAGTTGGCTTATACTCTTTGCGTGACTTCAACCATTCAGCAGCTTCTTCAATTTTCAACAATTGCTTCCCTGTTGCTTCGTTACTAAAAGCGCTAGCTGGCATCTTCGACAGCTCATTACGTACAGCGCCTTCGCTGGTATTTGAAAGAGCTACTAGCTCTTTGACAGAAAGGGCATTTTCATTACTAATATAAAACGTTGTATCGTAAATCTCTTCGATCGGAATTCCTTCATATAGGCATAATTTTAGGCGCCCCGACAAGGCATGGAAAAGAGTGGCGCAAATTGTATTTGGTGTAAGAACATCAATGACACTCTCTAACTTCGCAAATTTTTCAATGTCACCTAAGTCATCGGGTGCAAGATCCCCCTCAATAACTTGCCCAATAATTCCAAATCTGAACAACCGCTGTAACATATCTAGTAATCTTTCATTTCCAACAGCAGCATAGTCGATATGAGGAGTTTCGTAACCTGAGTATTCATTTAGGCAATAGGTGAAATAAGTTACTAATGACTCTGCAACCTTAGTGAAGGTTTGTTCGTTCAGATTTTGATGCTTTTCCATTTTAAACCTCAATGTTATTTAAAAAATCATACACAGGTTAAATCAAACCAAAACAAAGTCAACCTTAAAGTGAACAAAAAATTAATTATTAGATTTTATTTTATATTCAACATATACCCAGGGTCTTAAAATGAAATATGATGGACCCTATGCAAAAATTGAACAGCCGCGATACGGCACAAACATTGAACATCAGTGACTGTGAACTGATGCACCTGCGCGAACAAGGCGGCATTGCCTATGAAAAACGTGGGCGAGCGTTCTTCTACTCCTTACCTGCTGGACATTCAGTACTTGCTCATCCAATAGGTAGAGATTTATTGAACTGGTACATAGGCAGGCATGACTTTTTACAATCAAATGAACCTATTAATGATAGCTCGACGCTCGCATTGGAAGAGTTAGTCAGTGAAATACTTCTACCTATCAACCGCACCTTGGGAAAACCGATAATCACTTACGGCTTCACCTCCTTCCCTCTGAAAAAATTTATCCAGAAAGCATCACCAAGCGGTACGGCACCGACACTAGATCAGCATTCATCTCACGAAACCAATAGTGTGGGTAAACAAATATGCAGTAGAGGTGGTGCTGCATGTGATTTCTACATGGAAGGCGTGCCAACTTCCAATATCGTTCGTTTCATTACGCAAAAGCTAAATTACGATCGCATTTATTACTATGGAAATAACAGACCACTTCATGTCAGTATTCATTTAACCGACCCGCTTAAACACCTACAGATAATGGGCGAAAGCGAAAATGGTAGGCGTTATCCGGGTAAAAAGGCATTTGGCGATCGAGCAGTAATATTGGCAGAGGGATTATAGTGGACGCAGCTTTATTTAAAACATTAGTTGATAAATTGGAAGTAGGGAAAAAGCTCCCCGACGCCATTTACATTCATGACAGTACATTGCCGCAACTACCCGACAAACTACGAAATGTTATTCTGGCTATTGGCAAAGCGCTGAAAATCCCTCGGGAGCACTGGAACTTAATCAAGCTTTCTAGAAAGCAGTTTTCATTAAGCCTACTTCACTACCCTACCTTCGAAGAAGAGTCTTACCCCTCGTTAAAACAAAGCGTAACGGTTGACCTGCAAAAGCTTTCTCATAAAGTAACAGACTATTCTAACTACGATAACCCGCCTATTCTTCACCGCAAAGAAACCATGGTTTTACCCGACCATCCGCAATACGAAGAATTCAAGCAAATTACCGAAGAGGGTGAGCAAGCAGGCCTTTATGAAAGCTCGCGACATATTGGGTTTAAAGCGTCTTGGGAGGCTTTGATAAATGCGCATGGCTACGAACTTTTAGACGGGCGCTTGTTTCGAAACTCTGCATTACTACTTAATAAAGATGATAAAAAAATTGAGCGCGATAAAACCGCAATAGTACGCCACGAACTATCGGCCCCAATGAAGGTCTTAGCAAAGCACGGCTTTCTTGAAGGCCAATATTCCATATTTGATTACGGGTGCGGTAGAGGAGATGATCTTCGAGAACTTGAAGCGCATGGGCTAGATGTCCTTGGGTGGGATCCAAACTTTCTGCCAGATGCAGATAAAGTGAATGCTGACTTAGTTAACATCGGTTTTGTAATTAATGTAATTGAAGAAAGAAACGAGCGTATGGAAGCTATTCAAGGGGCATGGGCTCTTACTGATAAGCTTCTGGTGATATCAGCAATGCTAGCAAACGAAAGCTATCTGGCTAAATTCACGCCATATAAAGATGGCATTATCACTAGTCGAAATACCTTTCAAAAGTACTTCACTCAAAGCGAACTAAAAATGTTCATTGAGCTGAGCTTAGATGAGGCAGCCATTGCAGTAGCCCCTGGGGTATATTTCGTATTCAAAGATAAGTATCTAGAACAAGATTATCTTCAGAACCGACATAAGCGAACGCGAACTTGGGAACAGAAGTCTAAACCTATTGATATCAAAGAAGCCAATACACAGCTTTTATTTACCAAGCACGGCGAGCTTTTTGAAGAATACTGGAAAACGTGTTTGCTGTTAGGACGAGCACCCGCGAAGGACGAGTTTAGTAAAGCTGACGAGTTAATAGAACTAGTTGGCACCATGAAAAAAGCTTTTAGGCTGTGCCTAAACTTTTATGGCAGTGATGACTTTAATATTGCTCAACAAATGCGAACGGAAGACTTGCTAGTTTACTTCGCTGTAGGCCATTTTGGACAAAGAAAGGCATACAAATATCAACCAGAGCAAACGAAGCGTGACATAAAAGCCTTCTTCGATACTAACAAAAATGCCCAAACCCTAGCTAAAGAACTCCTTTTTCAAATAGCTGATGTCGAAATGATAGAAGCCGAATGCTTAGAAGCCCACAAAACCTTGCCTAAAAGTGTATTGGCAGAAGAGTACGGAAAACCACATTCCCTAACTTTTCATAAGCAATACTTAGACTTACTTTCCCCACTATTGAGAGTTTATGTAAGCTCAGCATTGCAGCTTTATGGTGAACTTGAAGACATACAGCTAATTAAAATCCACATAAATTCAGGTAAACTAACGCTACTCGGTTATGACAATTTTGAGGAAAGTAACGCTCCTACTTTGAAAGAGCGAGTTAAAATCAAAATGGCCGATCAAGATGTTGATTTCTTTGACTATCACTTAAATGAACATAGCGCTCCGGTGCTAGAAAATAAAAACGAATTCGTCTGACTCCCAAACTAACCAAGGTCAATAGCAATGATTTATTTCGATTCAGCAGGCTCTTTTCCCGTACTTGATGAAGTGAAAGAGAAAGTCATTGGCGCGTTTAACTTGCATTACGCAAACCCATCTTCAGACCATGCTGCAGGAGCAATGGCGGCTAATGAGCTTGAAAGAGTGCGCGAAAAAATTGCTGAATCGATTGGCGCAAGCCCTAGCGAAATCATATTTACTAGCGGAGCCACTGAATCAAACAATTTAGCGTTAAAAGGCCTGTTACATTGCGATTTAGCTAAGAATAAAAAACACATTGTTACGAGTAAAATAGAACATAAATGTATTCTGAGTATATGTAGCTACTTAGAAGCTTGCGGCTACGAAGTAACATACTTATCGCCAGACTCTACGGGGCGAATTTCAGCAGATACAGTAAAAACCGCGTTGCGAGATGACACCGCACTCGTCAGTATTATGCATGTTAACAATGAACTCGGGACGCTAAACCCTATTAGTGAAATAGGTGAACTGTGCTTCCGAAACAGAACGTTGTTTCATACCGATGCAGCACAAAGCTTTGGCAAAACAGAAATCGATGTCGATGACATGAGTATTGATCTGCTATCTCTATCTGCTCATAAAATAGGTGGAATAAAAGGTATAGGGGCGATTTATATAAGAGATGCACGTGACATCGATGTTTTGCCCGTCATTCACGGTGCAGGGCAAGAACTGGGAATTAGAGGTGGAACCGTTGCAACTCCACTAGTGGTCGGCTTAGGAGAGGCCTGTAAAGCTTTCCCAATCTATTACGCTGAAGCAGATTTTGGCCAAATTACTGCGCATCTAGAGTGCGAATTAAAAGGCAAAAACATCAGATACACCATTAATGGCGGAACCAGACTTCCTCACATCGTTTCACTAACATTGCCGGAAATTGATGTGATTACCTTTTTACTGGCTCACAGAGAAGACTTCTCGTTAGCGCAGGGATCAGCATGTTCCTCAAAAGAGATAGAGGCTTCACATGTACTGAAAGCTATAGGGTTAGATAGAGAAAAAGCTGAGCGAACAATTCGACTCAGCTTCGACTTCAACACAACTAAACACGACATCAGCACTTTAGTTTCGAAACTAAAAGCTTTTATTGAAAGTGCCTAGTTTATTTATAACAAGTAACGCAAGCACCTCCACCCTCTGCTTGGTCATAAATTTCGTCCATCACGTCTACATCAGAAAAATAGATTATCTTTTGCAATGGATTCCTAGCACGTTGTCGCTCCTGCTTTTTAACAAAGCGGTCGTAACGCTTTTTATGGTTTTCTAGAATCATCTGCTTTCGTTCTTCATCTTCAAGAACCGAGAGAGGGGTACCTTTACCTAACCAGTAAAATGTGCCATCAGGTCGCTTATCTTCCGCGGCCTTTTCGTATCCTTTAGCTTCTTCATATGCGTCAGGATAAATTTCCATCAGGCGAAGCCATTCTATTTTTTGTTGATAAAAACAGAAGGTGCAGCCGCTTCGCGAGCGCCACCCGTAATAACCTGGTTTACCTTGGTCCATGGCGCTAACGACTTTAGCCAACGTCTGAACGTTTATGTTTGATTTATAATAAGGATGACCTTCGTCTGCCTTTATCACTTTCAATCGCTGTTCAAAATGTTGTTCTAACAGCTCTTCTGGTAGCTTTTGCTCAATACCATTACAGCCAAGCTTTAACTCTCTAAAAGCTTGTACCTCTTCATCATCACTATATAAATCCGCTTGCTGTAAAATATTCAGAATATCTTGGCGATTTAGGCCGTCTTCTCTGAACGGCATCTTGATAGTAATGTATTCTTCTGTAACGTTATTGGTAAGAAAGCCGTCTCGGGCCGGTTCATCAGCCCTGATACCTACGTAAGATACTATTTCAGTGTAACCTTCTTCCTCGATTTTTTTCTTTACCCACTGCTCAAATGGCACTAATTTCATTTGAATGGTACACCAGCGCGCTTGTGGCGAAGGCAGGTAATTTTTATGTTGATCTAGGTGATAATCGAAGTCCTTCTTTTTACGATTGGACGTAAACACTTCTTCATAAGGGTCGATGATTTCTTTACCCAGGTAACCACGAAGCTTATCAATAAAAACATTTACTTCAGGCAGCTCCTTGCCCGTATCTGTAAAGTAATAGTGAATATCTAGCTCAGGATAATTGTCGCGCATATACATCGCGAGTGCAGCACTATCCTTACCCCCAGAGAGGCCTAGCACGTGTAACGTTTTTTCTGAACTCAACTTTTTACAGCTCCATTTTCTAACTCATCGAGAAGCGCAACTAATAGCGTTTTCTTCTTCTCACTGTCTAACCCTTCAAGTGAACTTGTAATCCCTTGTATCTGTTCATTGAATTCTTTTTCAATCTCAGCGAAGTCTAAACCACTAAACTTTGCGCGATGCGCTGCAATCTTAAATTTCTCAACTAATTCTGGCAGTGCTACTTGTGCACGTTTAATGGCAAGGTCATCCCAATTCCTTTCCGATTTAGATGATAGCAACGATATCAAGTTTGAAACCCATCGGTTATCGTTTTCTTTTCTCTCGCTTAAACGCTGTGCAAAAGACTTGAGCTTATGATCATCAGTAAAATCAACTACCGCGGTGCAGGTACTTTTTGCGATTAAATCATTTCCCAGCGCTTTTTCAGTTGTTTTTTTGAAGTTACTGAGCAGCTCACCATGTGCGTTCTTAAGAGTACGTAAAATATCTTCAACGTCCTGTACAGAAATACTATCTAAGTCAGTTTCTAATAATTCAGGTAAAGCCTTGAATAAGTAAGCATTGGGGTCAGACGCCTTTTTCGTTATTTCTAGAAACTTCCTAGCCTTTTTAGTTACGTTCTTTGTAGCAACTGTGTAACTGGATAACGAAGAGTAAAAAGTTACCAGTCCTTCTGCTACGTTTAGTGGCGTAACGTCCTTAGAATAGTCGTGTTCGTGGTTCGTTACGCTGTCTAATGCTTCCGCGACCTTATTGAGGTAAGCGGTTTTCTCTTGATCTATGTGTATAGCCTGAACTGCTACATTATGTGGTTTCTGAATTAGCTTCAAAGCAAATTCATCATCGGGTTGCGTAATAAAAATAATTTCGCCAGTAGCGTCATTTTTATCGTAGAAAGCGTAGTCTTTCATATGCTTCATCACAAAAGCCATTAGCCAAATTGCGCGAATTCCTTTTGTCAGCCCGTAAGGTGCAGCAGCCCAATATTCATCTATTTCTGATAACCAGACAGGAGCGTTAGTATCAGCTATTAACGTTTCGTGAGTTTTTCGGAAAAGGTTATCTACGTCGCTATTTTCAATCTCAGTTGGGTAACCCCAGCCATTATCGATTGCGCAATGAATTCCAAAGTTTGCTAAGCAAGAAAAGTAGAGCCCCTTTTCAGCTGGAAAGGTGTCGCTTGGGAAGCCAAGTAATTCTTCGCCGTAGTTCTCGGCCATTGCCAATACAAGCTTCTTAATTGCTGCGTTTGCACTACCTGAAGGCTTATTTCTATTGACTAGCTCGTTAATTATTACAGGTGACTCACTGTAGATCTCATCAGCTAAAGCTGAAACTATCGTGCTAAGACTAACATCAGAATATTGGCGCCCTTCATAGTGCCATTGCGATTTATTGAATAATAAATCTAATTCATTCTCCAGTGCACGCTCATTAGCCTGAAGCCTGCTCTCTACTTCTTCTCTCGCAATTTTGTCATGCACTAAGGTTTTATTAGTCTCTTTTATATTTCTTAACGCAATTTGTTCGATTGCAAGCGTTCTTAAATTCTCTGGCGCTATACTTTCGCTAAAAACTACTTGCGACTGCTTTGCAGCTACTTTTTTTAGTAATTCTAAGGCGGCCTTTGACGTAGGAACGTAAAAGTTTACAAACGCAGCGTTCTCCGCAGAGCTTTTTGCCTTCGATGCTATTAAATTAACACTACGCTCATTTATCAATTGGACATCAGCCCATCTAAGCGTGCCCTTTCGATGATAATGCGCCGAAGCTAATATGTGTTTAGTTGAGCTAACTTCCGAAACCCAATCGACACCATCTTTGATGGCATCTACTGTCGAGGTAATAATTTCGTTAACGTCAATATCACTGCCTTGAAATATAGTCAGTGCCTGATGTAGGTCGCGATATATCAGAACTTTCCAGCTTTCTAATTCTTCTAGTGCATTGGTTACATTTTTAGCTTTGTAGCCAAGCTGCTCGAAGTAACTTATTAAGAACTCTCGCGAAGCAAACAATTGATATTGATAACCAAACATCGTGATTAATGCGACTGTTTTCGTTATCGCTTCGTGTAGCTCTTCACCATCTAGAGAAGCTCTGTATAGCGCATCTTTGGCTTCTAGCCATATTTTGCCATCTCGGCTCGATGAAATAATGTGATCTAGATTAGTAGTAAGGTACTGCCAAAAAAGATTGGCGTTATAAAGTTTCAGCGCTTCTGATGATTCATCATCGGCATAAAAGGTATTAATAAATTGGTTAAAACTAAGCTTCTCACTAGACGCTAAGAAACCAAAAAGGCTCCTCTCATTTTGTGAAAATGAGCGTTTGGATATAGGCCCTAATAGTAGACTCACCACCGGATCGATAGGTAATGCGTTTTTTAACGAGTTAGTGATATTCTTTTCTCGCCCCAAATATTTGGCTACGACATCAACTAAACGAGCATACTTACGTTCTATTCTTTGCTTTAAATCATTATCCGCTTTTACTGTTTCACCGATGAGAATTAACGACTCATCAATTGACGGCGAATAAGCAATATCTCTATAGCGACCTTGTACTTTACCCCACTCCCGCTGAATATGAGATGTCATAGAGCGTGCATATTCAGCAAATGACTGATGAAGAAAGCCTATTAGGACCACTGGTTTATTACTTTTCTCAATAGCGTCTGCTAACTCTTGAAAGAAGTGCAGGTCTTTGTTTTCTCGAGATTGATAATCTAGGGCTTTACCCATCTCATCTAGTAAAATCAAAACACCATCAGCGTCTTCATCTTGCGAGTTTAGTGCGGATTTAATAAGCTCGACATAGAAATTATCGTCTTCGCCAGACGGTGCCACGTTACCTTGTAAGGTACTTAAAACACTATTTGCTAAACCCTCTGCAGGAGCGCCCAAGCCACATACATGTTTTACAACTTTCCAGCCTTTTTTTACCTTGAAGTCTTTAATGAAAGTACTATCAGCTTGTGCTGCTAGCAGCTTTTTACTAGCTAGGCTTCTCACTTTTTTATCTGCAGACAATAATAGCGACATAAATAGAGCAAACGTAGATTTACCCGTTCCATATGTTCCGGTTAGGGTGAAGCAACGCTGATTAGTGTTGTTTACTTCCTTTCCTAACGTATCCAACGTACTCAACGCTGTACCATGCAAAACAATATTGTCTATAAATTGCTTTGGATCTACTAAGCCGTCAATCCTTGTAGAACTTTTATAATTTTGCTTTATCGTTATCACTTCGAGCCTCTGTAATAATCATCCAAGATAAATTGGAAGGTTTCGTTTTCATCGAACGTTTTTAAAACCCTCACCTGTCGCATTCCCTGCGTATCTGTCTCTTCAAGCAAATTAGGATACTGCTTTACCGCGTTGTCTAACTGTACGCCGAGGCCCCTTTCTGAAAGCCTAAATATTTTACCTGGAGAACACTGATCAGATAACAACGCATCAAAACCAGCTGTTTCTGAAGCTTTAATTTCGAAGACAAAACGTAACAGCGCAAATGAGAAAATTTCGGTAGGCAGGGTTGGCCGCTCGTCTAAAATTGATGAATAGTTGCCCTTTCCTAAATCACGTATAAGGCCTAGCTCAATCAACGGTGAAGCAAAGTGCTCTTCACCTATAACGAAATTTTTTTTACCTTTCGCTAACGACTTACTTGCGTAAGTATGAAGGAAGCAATCTACATCTTTTTTAATAGTGCTTTCCTTTACTTCTTTATCACATATGACTTTAGCATCTCGTTCAATATCAAAAATAAGCTTTGATTTTTCAAAGCTCTGCATAGCAGTCATATTGAAAAAATAGCGATAAGAGGTGAGAACATCCTCATCAAAGTTCAGTAAGAAGTGTATAAGCCATATGCTTCCAATTCGCTCAAGAAATGGATCATTCGCAACTCCCGCGGCTCTCGTAGTTCCTTCATTAACTGAAGGAAGAAATAGATATCTTCCGATATCTGTTAACGATTGAGAAGCGTCATTTTTAAGTGTCTTGACTATAGAGCAAGCTTCACTCCAGTATCGAATAGCACTCACCATGTTTTTCCCCACGCCGAGTTCGACAATAGCTTCTTGTACATCTTTAGCACTCGAAGTGCTCAAATTCCCTTTTATATTCAACAAGTTTGCGGATTTAAATAACCACCCATATCTAAGCGGGAAAGTCTCATGCCCTGAAAACTTAGGTTCCATTCTAATACAGCTCCTGGAGAAATTGTCCAAAGGTAGATGTTAACTCCTTCAATCTTCTTTGAATAGGTATCCTGTTGAAAAAAATAAAATCAATGATATTCTACTTTTGTATAGATGCAAGGAGTGCAATGGAAAGTGAGCAGTAGTTTCCGCGATTTAGTTTTCCCTAAAAGTTTTGAGTACACTACAGACGGTCAAAACCTTCCTATAGAGTTTTACCTTGATGTAATTCCACTTAGTAAATCTATCCATCTAAAATTAGGTTACTTTAGTTCAAAAGCCCTAAGACTCCTTTCTTGTGCGCTCGCGCAGTTCATTTATCGCGGTGGTACATTGAATATAGTTTCAAACCACTTTGTATACGGTGAAGATAGAGCATTGTTCAGTGAAGACTCCTTACTCTCTGAAGAACTCGATTTAAAAAACTTAGTCCATATAAAAAGTGCGCTGACAACAAGTGAGGAGCACTTTTTCAATTGCTTAAAATATCTGCGCAAACAAGGAAGACTGAGAATTGTTCCCGTTATGCTGAAACCAGCGAGAATGACTCACTTTAAACAAGGTGTATTCACCGATCATTTTGATAATGAAATCTTTATGGATGGTAGCTGTAACTTTACGGCTAATGGGCTATTGGAAAATGCTGAAACTCTGTCCGTTTTTAGACTATGGGCTAGTACTTTTGAACAAAGTAAAGGACAGGGTAAGAAGTCTGAAATAGAAGCTATCCTAAATAAAGAAAATGGCCAATATCGCTATTTAGATGAATCGCAATTATTAGACGCTGTCGAGACACTAGGTGAAGATAAAAGTTTAGTGGAGCTACTCGCTAATGAAGCAAAGTTGTTAGAAGCTAGTTCTGATAAGTTTTTTAATATTAGTCGAAAATTAAAGGAAGCAGCAGCAAACCTAGAAAAACAGATAGAAGAATATAATGAAACTCCACGGTTTCCATTTGAGACCGGGCCTCGAGAGTATCAAAAAGAAGCATATTCTAATTGGAAACAGAATGATTTTAAGGGCATCTTTCTGATGGCTACCGGGACAGGTAAAACCATAACGGCTCTCAACTGTCTTCTGAATATTTATGAAATGGAAGGCTACTACCAATCGGTTATTCTAGTACCAGGAAAAACATTATTAAAGCAGTGGATAGGTGAAGCTAAGTCGTTTAACTTTAGAAACATTATTCCATGTTCGTCTGAATTCAAGACATGGGAGCAAGATTTAAACAAGCTACAAAGTAACTTACGATTTAATAAAAAGAAAAGCTTTGTTTTAATAACTACTTACACTACGTTTTCATCAGAAAAATTTCAGAGATATTTTACAAAAATTCCGTCACCCGCTCTCCTAATAGCAGATGAAGCCCACGCATTTGGAAGCCCAAAGTTAAAAACGATTCTAGAAAAACTCCACATCGAGCGGAGAATTGCACTTTCAGCCACTATTAAACGCCAATTTGACGAAGATGGTAATCAAGCAATAGAGCACGCGTTTAACTCACGGCATCCCTACACGTACAACTTCCCGATGAGCAAAGCGATTCAAGAAGGGGTTTTGTGTAAATATGACTATTTTCCTCATTTTGTTCAGTTAAATGAACAAGAGAACGAAGAATACTATGCAACTAGTAAAGAGCTATTGAAATATTTTGACTTTGAGACAAATCGCTTTAAGGACTCAGAATATGTGCAGATGCTGCTTATAAAACGAAAACGCATCATACACAAAGCTGAAGACAAGCTACGCGTTTTTAAAAGTATCTTAGCCAAGCATAAAGCAAAATACAAAACGCTATCATTTTCGTTTGTGTATGCTCCTGAAGGCGATTACGAAAGTGAAGATACAGAACAAAAGAATATATTGGATGAATTTATCCGCGTGTACGAAACTAACTATCCAAACTATAAAGCACATGCGTTTACCGGTAAAACTGAAAGTAGAGATTTAACAATGCAACACTTTCAAAATGGAATTATAGATACATTATTTTCCATGAAGTGTTTAGATGAAGGTGTTGATGTACCAAGAACGGAACTCGCTATTTTTTGCGCAAGTTCAGGAAACCCGAGGCAGTTTGTTCAAAGACGAGGACGGGTTTTAAGAAAACATAAAGATAAACACGTAGCGCTCATACATGACATGGTTGTTATACCACCTCCTCCATCAGATCCAGACACTTTTAGGTTTGAGCGAAAAATTTTAAAAGATGAGATTGTACGAGTTGTCTACTTTGCATCATTAGCTAGAAACTATTCAAATGTCATGAGCTTATTTGAACCGATTTGCAAACAGTACCAAATTGACTTGTATGGTCTACAAGACGAAATAGAGGATTTTCAATGAGATATGATAGAAATGAAATACTACGCTCGTTTTTACTATCAAGTGCTTTAGATAAGGAGTGCGCACTTACTAATGATGAATTATCTGACGTTGATTTTAGTCGGGATTCAAAAGACATTTTAATTGAAAGCTTAAAAACACTGTTAATCGCGCATAGTAGCGGTGATGGTGAACAAGCGTGCTTTAAAAAGGTCAATGTGAAAATAGAAGAAATGTCAAAATCGGTGTAATGCTCTATGTTAATAAAAAGTTTATCGCTTAAAAATTTTCAATGCTATTGTGGCGAGCTAGATCAGAATCACTTTTGCTTCAAAAACGGCCTAAACCTAATTATTGGTAATAATGGAAATGGCAAATCTAAAGTTTTTGATGGTTTTTATTGGGTCTTATATGACCAAATCTTTGACACTGACATACGACAGTTTACCCCTACGAGTGTATATGGTGAAAAGTTAATATCAGATAAAGTTACTAGAAACTGTGAGGTAGGTGACACAGCTACTGCCGAAGCATGTCTCGTAGTAGAGAGTAGTCAAGGCAGAGAGTACAGGCTTACTCGAGTATTTCATTGCACAAAGCTCTCAGATACTGAATGGATGAAAGAGCGGTCTATCCTTTTGATCGAAGAGAAAAAAACAAATAGATGGACTACATCAAATGAGACACCTGATTCAGTATTAAATAGGGTCATTCCCCCACACATCAAACCTTATATGTGGTTTCAGGGTGAACAAGTTGACGGCCTAATGGATTTAACGCAAAAAAGTTCATTAGCCAAAATAATAAAGCTGCTATCCGACATAAACTTTTACGATGAACTCGTTGAAATCACGCATAAAGGTGCTGAGAAATCATCTAAAAGCTTATTAAAAAACCAAAAAAGCTTAAGTAAAAACAAAGAAGAATCTGATAGACTTGAAAAAGAATTTAACGATAACTTAAGAGAAATAAAAAATCTCGAAGATGACAAAAAATTAGCGAATGAGAATTACACCAATGCGCAATCAAAGATAAACGATCTTTTAAATAAAATTGATGATGCGGAAGAAAAACAAAAATTAAAAATTGAAAGAGCTAACCTTGAAATAAAATTAAAAGCCAATGAAGACTCTGTAATTGAAAAAAGGAAGAGCTTCACCAGCAAAATGTTCCATGACTACTGGATTCTTAAGTTTAGCAAACCATCACTAGAAAAATTTGGTCGCAAATATAAAGAATATTTTGAAAAACACCAGCAGATTGTTAATCAAAATCAACAAACTTCATTTAAGCTTCCCCTTAATGTACCGCAGCCCATGCACCTGCACGGGATGCTAGAAAGTGAGACTTGTTACGTTTGTAATAGGAAGGCAGAAAAGGGAAGCGATGCCTACCAACACATAGAAGAGTTAGTTAACCGCAGTAGTAGTGTAACAAAGTCGCCGTTTGAGTGTGACTGCTCCGAATATTATGACCATCTATACACTAAAAGCATTCGATTTTATCAACATATTGAGACTACGAATGAACGAATTTCAGAGCAATTCGACACAATTTCGAGTCTTGAGGCTGATATTCTTGAAAATAAAAGTAGATTGGACACTATAAATGCAGAGCTTGAAGGTTTATTAGAAAACGATAGCTCTGAAGATGTTGTAAGTGAATTTAGACGTGCTCAAAGCAATGTGGAAAGATTCGGAGCAGAGCAAAAAGATATTGAAAATAAACTCAATCGCCTCAGCACGAATCAGGAAAAAATCAAAAAATCATTAGAAAAACTGACATTAGGTAAAGTTGATTTAGCTTTAGTGAATGCTGAAAAAGTTTTTGCTTCGCTAGCTAGAATCGCAAAATCTACTAGAGAAGAGGTTTATACACAGATCGTCTTAGAGCTAGAGAGTAAAGCAAACAAAATCTTTGAGGAAATGACGTCCTCCAACATGTCCTTTAAAGGTAGAATTAGGTTAAAGCGCCTTGATAACGGTGCATATAAAGCTGAAATAGTTGACCAAGAAGGTTACTCTGTTACAGGAAGCAATGATTCTAATATTGTTTTGGTGAAACTCGCGCTAATCATGGCTATCTTGACGGCTAGAGCCAGGTGGAGTGACAACTTCACTTTAATTTCTGATGCGCCCACGTCAAAGATGGCACACGAATACTCCACAGGCTTCTATAAGGCTTTAAGCTCGAATTTTTCTCAGTCTATCGTTATGACTTATGATTTTATCGAACCAGAAGATAGGGCTAAGTTCATAATGGAAAACAAACAAAACATTGGTTCAATTCACATACTCAATTCCAAATACGCTAGTGGAAATATGAATGACAGAACGGACTTAGAAACCTCTATAGAGGAAGTTGTTTTATGAACTTACTAAAAAAGAGAATTAATAGTTTTAGGCCAAAGTTTCTCCAGTCTTTTGAGCCAATTATATCGAGATACGCGCAATACGGCGGCGGAAGTAAAGAAGATAAGTTTAACCGGGGTAAAGCATTTGCAAATGTGTATGAGTTTTATATTTATGCATTCTTTATTGGTTTAGCTAAGAACAAGTCACTTGAATTGACCTCCGAAGATACTGCAAAAGATTTTTGGGAAATAGAAAATTGGAAACCTGCAGATCTTACTGAGCAATTGATCATCTGCGCTATCGCCGAGTCTGACTTTGATATGAACGCCGTCGAAAGTATGGATAAAGACAGCCTATACAAAGAAAGTACCAAGGTCCTTTCAACAATTGAAAAGTTTGCCAATGGTGGTTTTATGTATATAAAACAGAAGGTTGAAGAAAGTGAAGAAGCGGCTGAAGATGAGTTATTGTTTGTAAACTTATTGGAAGAAGATTAATTAGTAAAACTGAAGTGTGAACGCGAACTCGAACCAATACTGACTCAGGCTTAAACGTGTTCACACTTTCGTTATGTTGTAGGAATATTTAAAGAAGGTATTTAACTAGCGAATTAAATATCTATTTTACGATTAGCAAGGCTATAGTCAGAGATTGAAATTGTTTTAATTCCCTGTTTATTATCTAAAATCGCAGCGAGATCTCTGATTAGCATTCGTTCTATAGCTAGTCTGTATTTTCCAAGTTCTGGCGGGAGAACGTTGTACTTATAATAATCCCAATTTTTTATATCAAGATGGCCATTATTAAACCTAGGAATTAGTAAGTTCGCTTCCCCAACATAAAGAAGTTTGTTCTCAGTATCCAACAGCATATAAATAACATTGCTTGCACCAATTTCTAGTTTGTATTCTGATCGTGGCTTCCAGTCTTGCTTGTGAATACGCGCGAACTCACCAGACAATAGGGTAGAAGCCACTGCCTTAAGCGGTGCTGAATCGATTAACCGATTAAATAATTGAGGGAACTGGGGCTCTACTGTGAAGCTTGGTGTAAATATAAAAAGCTTATTATCAATATCGAATTCAATATCAAGAAACTCCCAGAAACTTATGTCCTTTTCAATTTGTCTATGGCTAACTCCTTCTGTGAGCTCGGCTTCAATAGCTCTCATAAAGGTCATTAAATAGATATCCTGTAACTTCCGGCCTAATTCACGCTGAAAACTAAGCCTATATCGATAGCCGTTCTGGCTTTTTCTTTTTACTACATTTCCTTCGAAAATCTGTTTTTTAAACTGAATGCGTACATTGCTCATTTCATCTAGTTTAGACCTAACTTCACTAAAGTTATCCTGAATCTGCCATATTTTTTGAACCCATTGGGGTATTGGTGTAGAGAACTCTTTGAGAAAGGTACCATCTACTTTTTTACGCCATAGCGGCCATTCAACATCACTTCTTTCGAGCACTAGAACATCCTTTTCTGTTTACCTTTTTACTGTTTTTCACAACATAGAAACCGCTTACTTATTTTTTCATTTCAAGTAGCTACTCGAAAAACCACTTAACTGAACGTTGGTACAGCTGTTTTCACACATCTTCTGTTGTAATTTTAAAAAAGAATTACAGGAGACAGTAAATGGTAACAATAACACCGAATGCTTCGCTAATTGAGCTAAAATCATTGATACGCCAAGAAAATTTCAAAGAAGAAACGGTTGAAGTAATTTTGTCCAACCTACTCGCGTTGATCGACGAGCAAAACGAGTCCTTCTCTATTCCATTTGACGATGTCATCGTCACAATAAAAACCGCGCTAAGACTTCTACAAAGCTAACGGTTATTTCTACCCTATTTACTCTTCTAGTAGCAAAGCTATTGAGCCTTTGGACACAGTAACACATCGCGACTAATTTGGAGTAAATGAAGACAAGGGGCAATGAATGACCTCATAAAGCTGATGAGGTGAGTATTCCTTAGTGCAATGATCACGCTATTCAGATTTCCAACATAGTATGGGCGTGTGGCACTTAAAAATAGAGGTTTTAGAGCCGGAACGTGGTTCAAATTATTCCTTTAGGTTATGATAGAAGAATAATAGAAAAACATAAATAGTTAGCAGGTCTCATGGACAGAGAAAATAAAGATATCAAGTTTTTAGAAAATGCGCTTGAAGTAAAAATTTCGACTCTAAAAAGCAAATCAAAAAAATTAAAAATAAGGGCAAATTTATTCAAAGCGCTTTCTATTATCTTAGGCGCTATTGTCACTCTAACGCTTGGATTTGATGTTGATACTGAGTATCAAACTTACCAGAAAAATACGGCATTAATCTTTGGTTTTTTACTAACTGTCGTTAGTGGAATGGACGCGGCGTTCAACTATAAAAATCTATGGATTCGTCATAAAACCACTCTCCTTTCGCTGTACCAACTACAAAATGAACTATCTTATCTTGTTGCTAGAGCTAAAATTTTCGACCTTGATGAACTATTCGAAAAATATCAAAAAACTTGGGAGCAAGATAGCTCAGATTGGCTAAAAATTGTCAGACAAAAAGTAAATGAAAATTCTAAGTAGGTTGTAATAATGATTCTTACAAAAATAAATATCAACAAGATTGCAATTCATCAAATATATCAACGTGATAGTATGTCTGAAGTTGTCGAGCCGACCAAAGGTGAGGATTTAATAAATTTTGATGTAGCTGCATCTCATACTTTTAAAACTAGAGTGACTGAAGCTTTAGGAAATGACTCAAAAGCTGTAGAGATGGCTATAAAAAAAGATGGGGATGATTCCATTGTCTGTAAGGTTGATCGTCTTATCAGCGCTTCCGATCCTGATTTTATTCAGACTTCTTATGACATTGCTTATGATCTCGCAGAGGCACAGAATAGGCGAAGTTACACTGGTGGAATAGTAGTAGTTTTTAAAGGTGCTTATGGCTCGAATAAAACGCCATTCATTGGCATTATGAAAGCAGAGATATATAGTGCATACGAAAAGAAACAAGATCCGCACACCAAGCAAATTACTTTGCAATACGTTCAAGAAGCTTTACTAACTCCTGCAACAAAGCTATACAAAACTGCAGGATTTTTTCTTAAACCAGATGCAGAGAAAACTACTGATTTAAAGGATAAGTATACTGTGCTAGTTAGCGATACTCAGATATCGCAAGTTGATGGCAAGGCGGCTGCACAGTATTTTTATTCAGCATTTTTAGGGTGTGGATATCCTGAGTCCAGTGCAAGAACCACTTATAAGTTTTACGAGGTTACAAAAGATTTTATTGACGAGCTATCTATCCCTCAAGACCGAAAGAATCAGCTATTAAATGCACTGAACTCTTATTTGAAGTTTGAAAACAACTCGGTAATTGAGCCAAAAGAGTTCTCTAACAGATATTTTGACAAAGAAGAAAGGTCACAATATAAAGACGAAATTGACGAATCCGGATTACCATTTTCAGCATTCACGAAAGACACAAAATTCATTGAAAGCAAACTTCAAATGAGAAAGATAGAGTTTAAGAAACAAGTAAGAATCACAGCTCCTGCAAAAGACTTTGGTGAAATTGTAACTTTTGAAGAATATGACGTTGATGTTGGAGGTGGCGAGACTGAAAAATGGACAAAAGTTCTGGTCAAAGATCGAATTACATCTCAAGAATGACCGAATCAGAATTTTTACAAAAGTGGAATGATGAGAAACTCGTTTATAAGGAATGGGGCAGCTTCGTCGTATCTACAATAAAGGAACGTTTATTAGATCGAGTTAAAAGTCTTAACACCTTTCTTAAGCAGCCATGTGACGTTCGTATTAAGGAAGAAGCCTCCCTATTGGATAAAGCTTTCTGTAGAAAGGATAAAGGCTATAAAGATCCTTATAAAGAAATCGAAGATAAAGCTGGCTGCAGATTTGTAGTTTTATTGGTTGAAGACATAAAGTTCATTACCGACATCGTTGAGAGCGCGCCGGAGTGGACAGCAAAACAGTGTCGTAACTTCGGAAAAGAAAGAGATGCCTCCCCCCTCTTGTTTACATATCAATCCGTTCATTACATTGTTAGACCAAGGGAGGAGTTATCATCAAATGGAATCAGAGTCGATAAGAGCATACCTTGTGAGATTCAAATTAGAACTCTTCTTCAGCATGCTTATGCTGAATTAACCCATGACGCGATATATAAAACCAAGACATCAGTTAAACCAGTAGTACATAGAACCGTAGCAAAAAGTATGGCTCTTATAGAGACTACTGATGATTTTTTTTCTATGGTTAACCGAGAGTTAAACTCTACTCCAATTGAACAGCTAAATTTTCAATCATCATTAGACTTTCTGTATACAAAGCTAACCGGTAATATTCCTACGCCTGCTCAAAAATCCTCTCTTACTATACTTGATGAATTTAGTGAAATTCTTTCAGACACCCTAATAGGTCAAATTGAGGAGCTATTTATACGTCGTAAAGAGTTTCTTGAGCTCTTAGTAACTGAAGTAGAGCTGTACCCTTGGTTTTCACAATCGATAGTTATGTTCATTATTTGGCTTATAAGGAAAGAGAAAATAAAGGCTATAGAACAATGGCCTATAGAACGACGGGTATTAGAAATTATTGCTTCTGATATGGGGGAATCACTCGATATCGATTAGTGTAATTCTTTCTAACCACACCTATCACTCTAAAAAGTTGCTAACCTCTGCTACATTTCCTAAACAACTTAAAAAACTAAATGTTTGAGGAAAAGAATCGGTGTTTCATAGCGTACTCGCTAGGATTAGAACTTATGATTTTTGCCTAAGGAGTGCAAAGCCAGTGTTCAGCTTTTCATAGGTTAACCCTCAATAGCCCCATCAAAGCTTTCATCGTTGTCGAAATAAAGCTGGCTTAGTCGGCTTTTCTTGATTTTGTAGGTAGCGCAGGCAAAGGCTAACGCTTCTCTAAAGCTACTAAATTCTTCGTAGAACACTTTAAACACCTCACACAGCAGTTTTCCCATCCGCTTTTTAACACGCTAATCATTATCACTAATTGAGTTTATAATAGCGGTTAAACCGTTTTTGAATTACATCGACCAACTTGAGTAGAACATGGCCCATAAAGTACGTTATAAGTTTAAAGGTGTGGCAAAAGAGATAAACTTTTCTTACAGCCGCCATCAAAATATGCATGAAGCCGTGGCTGATGCTGAGGGAATAGACCTTTCCCAGTTCCTGCAAACTGAACAGCAACTTGCCGCTATCAGTAAAGACAAAAAAACCGTAAGAAACTTCAGAGATACCGAATTTGTAAAAATGGGTTTTTCTGAATTGTACTTCTTAAAAAACGGTCAAGAATGATGGTTGAGCCCATGCAACACATACTAGACGTCTAAAATACTTTGCTTTTGGGGGTTAACGGTCAAATTTTAAAAAATGGTGGGCCCGATAGGGTTCGAATCTCTGACTCCGGCGCGCAAAGCCATCAATTAAATTTTCATGGTTTACCCTCAATCAACCCATGAAATACCTCAATCGCCCTATCAAAGCTTTCATCATTGTCGAAATAAAGCTGGCTTAGCCGGCTTTTCTTTATTTTGTAGGTGGCGCTGGCAAAGGCTAGCGCTTCTCTAAAGCTGCTAAATTCTTCATCGAATACGTTAAACACTTGGTGCTGGGGTTTTGCCACCCGCGTTATACTGCCGTTTACTTCATAGTTGAACCCAGCAAATTGAAGGCGCGAAAGGGTTTCTTTGCCTAAGCGCATGCCGCCTTTAAGGCTTATTTGAAATGCCGCGTCCATCTCTTCAATTTCTTCCATGCTCCAGTGGTTAAAAACCCTAATGGCCTTTTTGTACTTTTCTGCCAATCGCTTTTTTAGCACGGTAATTCTGGGTTCTAACGTGCCGTTGTTTTCATTCTTTAATAGGTCGAAGCATTCATTGCATGAAGGTACAGAGATGAAGTCGGCCTGTAAGTGCCCGCTTTGCCAATCGTGAATGAATGTTATGGGCGGGATAAAATCTTGCCGGGCCGCTTCGCAGCCGCAGTAAATACAGCGGTTAAAGTCAGCCGAATGTACCGCGTTTAGTGGTTCGTAGAATTTTTGATAATTCTTTACTGACATACTGCTACTTGGCTTAAACGTTAAGGCTAATGGAGCTAATTACGGTACCACAGCCAGTTTTTAGAAAAAGTAAATTGTGCGGGTTCATGAAACAAAAACGCCGCCAGTTGGCAGCGTTTTGCTTAACACATTTGTTATTAAAACCTACAGCCTAGAAGGCCTGCTGTGCGGGTCGCCTTCAATGTGGTCTTTCGGTTCCCGAGGTTTAGGTTTTGCCGCAATAGGCACGTCTTCTTCGGTTTCCTCTTCAATTTCCCAACTGCCCTCTTCGCTCCATGGGTCGTCGTCGGGGAATTCGCCTATGTTGATTTCTTTTATTGAATAATCGGGCTGATAACGCATGTCGTAGTTGGCCGCCCGTACTATGGCAATACACAGCATTAAAGCAACGGCGAGTAGCGGTACGCCCCCTATTATCGATGCGGTTTGTAGCGTTTCTAACCCGCCTACAAACATAAGTACTATGGGCATGAAGGATAGCGCAAAGGCCCAGAATAAACGGTTCCAGCGCAGTGGCTCTTCATCCACTTCTTTTTGCACTACGGCTGCCAGAATGTAAGAAATAGAATCGAACGTCGTAGCGGTGAATATAAGTGCCAACAGTGTAAACACAGCAATAACTAAGTAGTCTAGCGGCAGCGTATGCAGCATGGCAAAAATAGCCGCTGTTGGGCTTTGCTGGTTAAGTATGCTTACTACGTCAAGCTCGCCCGATAGCTGTAAATACAGGCCGTAATTGCCCATTACCATGAAGAATAAGAAGCATCCCATAGTACCGAAGAACATAGAGCCCGCCACCATAGTGCGAATGGTACGCCCACGTGAAATACGGGCAATAAATAAACCTACGCTTGGCGCGAACACTAGCCACCAAGCCCAGTAGAAAATGGTCCAGTCTTGTGGGAAGTGGGTGTCTTCAAAGCCGTTGAATTCGGCGAAGGGTTCTAGCCATGTGGCCATTTTTATGATGTTACTCATTACTCGGCCTAGGGCGTCTAGGCCGGTATTGGCCATAAATAAGGTTGGCCCAACAATGAAGATAAATAGCAGTAAGCCAACTGCCAGCCAAAAGTTAATGTCTGACAGCAGCTTAATGCCTTTTTTAAGGCCAACATACGCGCTATAGCCAAATATGGCGGTACAGGTTACAAGCACAATTACTTGGGTAGTCAGCGATTTAGGTACCCCGAAGAGTTCGTGTACCCCTTCGTTTATCATAGGTGCAGCCAAGCCAAGGGTAGTTGCCCCGCCGCCTAGCATGCCGAAGATAAAGCTGATATCGATAATTTTACCCAACCAGCCGTGGGCCATTTTCTCGCCGATGACCGGCATAAGCGCTTCGGATATTTTTAACACGCTGTGATTGCGCACGTAGTAGAAGTAGGCAATAGGCACGGCGGGAATAAGATAAATCGCCCACGCTAACGGCCCCCAGTGGAATATACCGTAGGCCGCGGCCCATTTAGCGGCCTCGGGGGTTTCGCCTTCTATGTGAAACGGTGGCGCTTGGTAGTAGTACACCCACTCAATCATCGACCAGTACAAGATAGACGCCCCAATGCCGGCACAAAACAGCATGGCAGCCCAGGATACAGGCGAGAACTCGGGCTTTTCTTCTGGCTCGCCCAGTTTAATTTGCCCAATATCACTGAACATGATGTAAACCATGAAGCCACCTGCGCCCACACCAAGCAATAGGTATAAAACGCCGAGCTTACTGGTAACAAAGTCTTTGGCCGTGGCTACCCACTGGGCGCCTTGGTCGGGCCAAATGATAAGGGGAAGAGTGACAGACAGAAGAAGAATAAGAGAGCCAAAAAAGGTAGGCTTGTCGATTACGCTAAATGCGCTTTCCTGTTCAGTGCTAGCCTTTGATGAGACTTCATCTCGGGTATTACTACTCATACACGATCCTTTGTTTTATTTTTATCGATGCCATTGTGCAATGAAGCTTTAAACGGGTAATCTTTTAAAACAGTTTATCAGAATAGTGTTGTATGTGTGGCGATGGTTACTTTTATGCGCATGCAGTTTAGGCGCGCTTAGTCGCTGCAATGTTATACGCAAGCCGCATTAGCGGCGTATCTTTTTTAGTACACGTTTCGGCTTACAGCGTTTTTTGAACTATGTGGCCCTCATCAAATACTGGCGTTATGGTATAGCGTATGGCATTTCGGCCATTAAGTGCCTTTAACGCTTGCAACATCCCTTGCGCGTATTCACTGTTATGTATTACCTCTAATTTCAGCATGTGCCGGCCTCCCGCGACTTGTTCGGCCTTGTTAAGATGCGCGCTCTCGCGGCTAAAGCCAAAACAGGTGGATACAGTAAAACCGCTCACACCATCAAACTGAATAAGGCAATCTACCACATCAGCTTCCATTTCTTTGTCGATAAACAACGTTAGTAGCTGGGATTTATCCATTTTGACGGCGCTCCAAATAATGATAGCCAATAGGTAAAAGATATAATGTGATAAGCGTTGATGAAATTAACCCGCCAATGACGACTATCGCTAGCGGCTTTTGAATTTCTGCACCAGGCCCAGATGCAAACGCCAAAGGTAATAAGCCAAACATTGCTGTGGTTGCGGTCATTAAAATAGGGCGTAAACGTGACACCGCTCCGTTTGCTACGCGCTCAGATAGCGATAACGACTGCCTTTTCAATGATTCGTAATGCGACACCATTACCACGCCGTTAAGCACTGCCACACCTAGTAGCGCTATAAAGCCCACTGAAGCTGGAACTGAAATGTATTCGCCGGTAATAAACAGTGCGTAAACGCCGCCCATTACTGCAAAAGGCACGTTAGCCATAACCAGTGCAGCCAGTTTTAGCGAACCAAAAATAGTAAACAGTATCAGTACAATAACTGCGATAACCAAGGGTATTACCGTAAGCAGGTTATTCGTCGCGCGTATTTGGTTTTCAAATTCGCCGCCGTACTCTATGGCATAGCCCGATGGTAAAGACACACTAGAACCAACAGCCTTTTGCGTTGATTCAACAAACCCCACCAAATCTCGGCCTTCAACGTTTGTGGTTACCACAGCAAAGCGCATAGCTTTCTCTCGTTCAATTACAGCAGGGCCCTGTGTGCGGGTAATGTTTGCGATATCAGAGAGCATTAGCTCTTGGCCCGAGGGCATAAGTACCATCATGCTGTTAAGTACATCTGGTGAAAGAATAGCTGCCTGCCCCTGCTCTAACTCACCAAAGTAGATTGGTGTACGCACTCTTCCCTTTATTACTTCTCCCACCTGAATGCCGGTAACCTGCATTTTCAGGTAGCGAGAAAGGGCCGCGTTAGTCATTCCAAATTCCATGGCTACGCCCGGTTTGGGAATAATGCTAAGAAAGTCACCGCCTTCAATTAGCGTGGCGTTTGTGTCTACTGCGCCCTCTTGCTTTCGCACAACGTTAGCCACGTTATTCGCAATATCCGACAGTGTTTGCATATCAGCACCAAAAATTTTGATGGCGACCATTCCTGTTGTGCCGGTTAGCATTTCAGACACACGCATTTGTATAGGCTGCGTAAACCCAACGTTTATACCCGGGTATGCCTGAAGCGATTCTCGTATGGACGCTTCCAGCGCTTGCTTATTGCTGAAGCGCCAGGTATCTGAAGGTGCAAGCTGCATAAAAACGTCGGTTTCATTTAAGCTCATGGGATCTAGCCCCAATTCGTCTGAGCCAGTTCGCGCCACAACTTGCTCTATCTCTGGAAACGACGCTAACAGCATGCGCTCTATTTGTTTGTCTATTTCAAGTGATGATGGGAGTGATATGGTTGGCGACTTTTCAAATTGCACAATAATATCGCCTTCATCCATAACCGGCATGAAGGTTTTGCCCGTTATCGAGAACAGAAGACCGCTTAAAACCAGTAAACTAAGTGCCACTATGCCTGTTAATTTAGCGTGATTGAGGACGAACGTTAAAGAGCGTCGATAGGCTAACTGAAGAGATTGCAAATACCCCGGTACCCCCCCGTCTTTGGACGAAAGTAAAAACGAAGCAACCACCGGAATAAGGGTAAATGCAGTGACCAGTGAGGCAATCATGGCGTAAACAATGGTGGTAGCTACCGGTGAAAACAGTTTACCTTCCAGCCCGGTTAACGTTAGAAGGGGCATGAAAACCACGATAACAATAACGGTGCCTGCAATTACTGGTACCGCCACCTCGCGGGTAGCACGGTACACCAAATGAAGGCGAGGTAACGGTTTATTCGCGCCAAGCTGCGATAGGGTATTTTCAACCACAACCACCGACGCATCTACCAGCATGCCAATTGCAATGACCAACCCGCCCAGGCTCATCAAGTTTGCTGTAATGCCCGTCATACTCATAGCAAGAAACGTAAGCAGCACAACAACAGGAATAACCAGCGCAACCACGAAAGACGCGCGCACATTGCCAAGAAACACAGCCAATACAACAATAACGATAAGTACAGCTTGTGTGAGCGCATTGGTTAGGGTGCCAACAGCGGTATCAATCAACGTTTTACGGTTGTAAAAAACGTTAAGCTCGGTCCCCTCTGGCAGCGTAGCTTTCAGCGCCTTTAGCTTTTCCATCACCCCTTCAACAACGCTGGCTGTGTTACTGTCTTTTAGCGCTACGATTAACGCTTGAGTAGTCTCTTCTCCGTTTCGGGTTACCCCGCCATAGCGCGTAAGGCTGCCAAGGGAGAGCGTACCGAGATCAGATAGCCTTACCGGCTGCCCGTCTACGTTGCCTACTACTAACTCCGCGAGCTCTTCAAGGCTTGTGGCGCGGCTTTGCGTTCTGATCACAAGTGAGTCGGCGCCTGCTCGCACTCGCCCAACGCTTCCATTCATATTGGCTTCGGCCAGAGCTGTTTCTAGTTGATTTAAACTAAACCCATAGGCAACTAAGCGCGATAAATCGGGCGCAAACTGAAATGTTCGAGTAAACCCGCCTAATACGTTCACATCGGCAACGCCGGCTACGGTACGAAGCACAGGGCGTATTTGCCAATCGAGAATATGCTTGCGTTCTTGCAGTGATAGGTTTGGGTTTTCTATGGTGAACATAAACATTTCAGACAACGGGGTACTCATAGGCGCGAGCCCGCCTTCGGCAATGGCTGGCAGCAAATCGGCCACGCTTGCTAAGCGTGCGCTTACTTGCTGCCTGGCCCAATATATATCTGTGCCTTGTTCAAAATCTAGCGTTATGGATGTAATGGCGTATTTCGTGGTTGAACGCAAAATGGTCTGATGTGGAATACCTAACAACTCGGTTTCTATGGGCTGGGTTATTTGCGCTTCTACTTCTTCTGCGGTCATGCCATTTGCTTTCATGATGACCTTAACTTGTGTTGGCGAAATATCAGGAAATGCATCGACAGGCAGATTCAACCAGGCGTTAATTCCAAAAGCAGTCAGCCCAATGAAAGCGCCAAGTACAAACAACCTCTGTACAAGCGAAAATTGTATAATCCGGGCTATCACTCCATCTCTCCCAGTCCAATAAGCACACCTTGCACTGCACTTACCGATGAGGAAAGCACAGGCTGGTTATTAAGCTGTGGCGTTGCTTTGATTAAGAGAGCGTCTGATCCACTTTGCCCAACTACCTCCACGGGTACAACGTTAAGCACGTTATCAGAGCGCACGAATACCGACGATTGGCCGTTCAGGTAAAACACGCTTTGTGCGGGAATTTTCAAAGCTTTAAGCTGAAAGTGACCGCTGACTTGGGCCCGCTGGCCTAATTTCAGGTTGCAGCTTTCAGGCAGTGTCTCAGACCACACTGAAGTAAGATACTCGTTAACTATTGCGTCTGTACGCGCAACTTGAACCTGGCAGTTCGCGGTTTCTATTGCTGATATTAGGCTTGCCTCATCAGCGCTTACCATAGTCTTAATTCTGAGTGAACTATTGCTGATTATGCTGCCTAGTCGCGTTGCTTCCGCGTCTTTCTCACCGTTTGCATATAAAAAAAAGCCTGCCTCTGGGGCAACCAAATATCCGATATCGTCATCTTCGTCTGACTCAAACATTTCAGCAAAATGGTCTAAGTGCCCCCAGGCAAGTTTTGCGTCGTAATAAGCTTGTGCGATAGAAAACCAGGTAGACTGTGATATGGCGTTCGCTTCAAATAAGGGCTTGTTCGCATTAAACCGTTTTTGGCTGATATGAAGCAACGCAGTTTTTGCTTTTAAATTTTCAGTAAAATGATGTACTTCACTGCCTTTTAGCATAGCTAACTTCTGCCCTTTGCTTACGGCTGAGCCATCGGCTACAAGATATTGCACCTGCTGCGGCGTCATTGGCGCCATAAGGTGTAATTGGGAGCCCGGAAAAGGCGCTACAATGCCCGTCGACACCGCCTTTTGCACGCTTTGTGACGGCGCTGCGTTGACGTAGGTTAAATTTAACTTTCCAAGGCTGTCGATTGGGACTTCGGTCTGAGCAATAGCTGACAGCAGAAACAAACTTGTGAAAACAAAGGTGAATAATTTCAAAGCGTAACTCCTGCGATTTGATTAACTTTTGATATTGCTTCAGCGCGACGTAGACGATTGAGAGACAGCGTTAGCTTAAGCTCCTGCTGGGCGATAAGTTGCTCTAGCCAAAATGTTTTGGGCAACACGCTACCCTGCTGTTGGTACAGGTCGGCGATCTCTACACCCAATTCAACCTGCTCCTCTAAATTGTTTGTAGCTTCAGTAAGATAGTTAACCTGTTGCAATGCGTCGTTGAGCTGCGTTTGTAGGCGTGTGTACGTTTCTGCCAATGCTTCGGTAAGTTCGTCGCGTGTTGCTTTCCATGAGGCATAATTGTTTGCAGAGTTGCCCTCGCCCATTGGCAGCGGAATATTAATACTGACACCAAGCAGATTCTCATTGCCCGCTGGTCCCCTAAGCTGCCTTGCTATAACGCCTAGCACCCAAGGAGAAAGTGATTGATCAGACTGCGCCAAGTTCATATCAATCTGAGATTGACTCAGGGTAAGTAGCCTTAATTCAGGGTGTGTTTGCAGTTTGTTCTCAAGATCACCAGCTAGGGCTTCGGTCACTTGCTCTGGTAATACATCAGTACCCGTGACTTGTCTGTATTGTTTCTGCGCCTTATCTAACGCCATTTGCGCTTTTTTCAACGCCAATTGCTGTGAAAGTTTTTCCTGCTGCCACCTCAATGAGGCGATACGGTCGAGCTCGCCAGTTTTTGCTAAGCTTGCTATTACACCGTCTAACGACGCAATCCACTCTTGCTTGCTTAAAAGCCCATCTACTTCGGCTTTTGCAAAGAGACGCTGCCACAGTGCCTCTCTTATTAAACCGCTTGTCATTAGCCTGAACCGCGTTTCCTGAAGGTTATCCAGCGCGTTGGTAATAGACAACTGCTGAGCGTCTAGCTCTCTGCCCGCAGGTGACCGAAAGGGAAAAAACACCCCTACCTCATATTCATCTGTACCGCCTTGTGTATTGCTTGGCAGTGCAATAAGCTGCAAAGAGGCTGGCCCTTGTAACCAACGATTGATACTTTTAACGTTATCCTGCAATTTTTCGGGGTTAACGTTATAGATTTGCTTTAAGCGCTGTGTAGTATTGTTGGTGATAGCACTTAACGTTTCAGCCGCCACGCTGCTGATTGAAAATAAGCTCGACACGAGAAAACTTAAAAGGATGAACAGATAACGGGTATTCATAAGCAGACGCCAGAGAAACTAATACCTCTAGTATTCTCCTTTATATGTCTCATCGTCATTAGACATATGTCCCATAAAGCCCTAACTTACTGTTTTTAAAGAAAATGAAAGATAAAGTAATTACTAGCCTTTTATTGCTCATCATGTTTTTAAACTTCAGAGATGTCATGGTCGATTTGTCACTGAATGTGCCTACTTCACACATTATCGAAGAATCGATGATTGTGTTACTTGCGGGTTTGATGGCTGTCTATCTTATCTTTGATATGCGTAAACGCACCCGAAAAACAAAGCTGTTACTCGCCGAGCTCAATACCGCCACTGCACGATTGAGCTCTATGAATAACAAGCTGCGAAATGTGAAAGCGCAATACTTGCACGAGGTCGAAAATCAGTTCAATGATTGGAGCTTAACCCCGAGCGAAAAAGAGGTAGCCTTATTCATGTTAAAAGGCTTAAGCACGCAAGAAATTGCAGCGGCAAGAAATACAAAAGAGAAAACCGTTAGACAACAAGCATCGGCAGTTTACGCAAAGTCTCAACTTGAAGGGCGCTATGCACTAGCCGCTTGGTTTTTTGAAGATATTCTTCAACAAGAAGATAAAGCGGCATAGCTCTTTGAATAAAGACAAACCCAATTGTTGAATGAGCCGATAGTTCGGGCGTAGAAGCAGACTTCTAGGTTTGAGCGAGGCTGAGCCAGTCCGTTATTTAAGTTTATTATTACAACCGGTCTCAATTTTCAATGTCTATATCAGTGTAGGCCTATTTCCGACGTTATTATCAATAAGTTGTTTTTTATGTTTATGAGTATTTCAATAGGCCCAATTGCCCTAACAGTTGACTCTCTTCTAACTATAGTAAGTGTTATTTCACTATGGTTGCTAACTGCTTTTTTCACTCGCAAGGCATCATACAAATCGTTTGCTACTGATACCTTATTTTATAGTTTATTTACAGGGTTGTTCGCCGCTAGAGTCGCGTTTGTTATTGCCATGTGGGAGGTGTACCAGCACGACTGGCTATCAGCAATTGATATACGAGACGGTGGTTTTAACCAATCAATAGGTTGGTTTGCAGGGGTGTGCATCATGTTATTTAGAAGCAAAAAGTACAGCCAACTGTTTTCTATATACATAAAATCGGCAGCTATTACGGCTGTTGCAGTTTTCCCTTTTTTTGTTTTTAACTCAATGCTAAGCAATCAAAGAACGATTGAAACTATCAACGTTTACAATGCTGACGGTACACCCATCGAGTTAGTTTTAAACAATAACAAGCCTACCGTTATAAACTTTTGGGCGTCGTGGTGCCCGCCTTGTAGGCGAGAAATGCCAATGTTGGAATACGCGCAAAAAAACGATGTAAACATAGAGTATATTTTTGTAAATCAGGGAGAAGCGCCGAGTAAAGTACGACAATTTTTGGGCAAACAAAAAATTGATTTGAAAAATACATATTTTGATTTTACTGGCAGCACAGCAAAAGAGTTAGGCGCCTTCGGGCTTCCCACCACCTTATTTTTTAATGCCGGCGGTAAATTGGTTGACAGCCATATGGGCGAATTGTCCGAGGCAAGCCTTCAATATTACTTAGACCCCTTACGAAAAAAAGCTATCAACAGCAGTGATTAAGCGGAAGCCTGGCAACTATAAGCCAAGGCTTCCATTTCGCTATACTAGTACGTTAAGTTCTTAAAATTGCTATTTAGTAAGCGCTCTGCAACCTCAACGGGTTTAGCAACGGTAATTCCTTCTATTAGTGCATTGTCAGAACCCGGTTTATTAGGAAGATAAAGCGGGCAAAGCTCTACTTTTGCGCCTAACTGGATTAACTTTTTAAGCATCATTGACGGTGAGGCGTCCATTGGCTTCATCGGCTTCGTTACAGTACTGCGTAGCGCCAAATTACCCGCAGGACCACATAATGTAATATGTGCCTCTTTCCCATGTGTCTTTATCGTTTGAAGCGATAGCACCATCGCCATCATCTGAGCCTGTTCATTTTCTGATGTAATGACTACCGCTAGACCGTCAACCAAGTTGGTCTCTTTTGCCTCAGCGAGGCCTGAAACGCTAGCTAAGAGCGCTCCAACAACAAGTGCTTTTAAAAATTTTGTCATCATTTCATTCCTAATTAATTTCATTAAACGATTAATCCGATGAAGCTATTCAAAAAAATATATTAGAAAAACCTCATAACTCACTATACATTAAATGTGTAAATTAAATACACCTTTAAACAAAAGAGAGCTTAATCATGACGACAGAAATTCAAAACAACGTAACTTTCCCGCAACTTAACCGCCCTGCACCTGACTTTTGTGCTAAGACAACGCACGGTCAAAAGTCACTTTCTGATTACAAAGGCAAGTGGTTGGTACTTTTCTCTCACCCTGCTGATTTCACGCCAGTATGTACTACTGAATTCATCGGTTTTGCTAATGCGGCTGACAAGTTTGCTTCACTTAATACTGAGCTACTTGGCCTTTCTATCGACAGCACGCATTCGCACATTGCTTGGGTTCGCAACATTAAAGAGAAGTTTGGCGTAACTATTCCTTTCCCAATCATTGCTGATTTGTCGATGGAAGTAGCGAAGGCTTACGGCATGGTTCAGCCTGGAGCGAGCGACACGTCTGCGGTTCGAGCAACTTTCATTATCGACCCAGAAGGTATTCTTCGCGCTATGGTTTATTACCCAATGAGCAATGGCCGAGCAATTAATGAATTCGTAAGATTGGTTGAAGCACTACAAACCAGCGATGCAAACAGCTGTGCTACCCCTGAAAACTGGAAGGTTGGTGATGAAGTTATTGTTCCACCTCCTCACACTATCGAAGATGCTGAAGGTCGTGAGTCTGCGGGCTACAACTATGTCGACTGGTACTTCTGTAAAAAAGCGCTGTAAGTAAAACGCTTTTATTGGTGGCATGAAAGCATGCCACCCAACTCTGAATTTAGGAGATCACCATGAATATTGAAATTACTTCATTCTTAGATAATGACAGTGAAACTTTTACCTATGTAGTCGAAGATAAAGCTTCTTCAAAAGCGGTAATCATCGACCCTGTATTAGATTTTGACTATAGCGCGGGCCGCGTACATACCGCCAGTGCACAGAAAATTGCAGACTTTGTAGATGAACGAGGCTTGTTAGTAGAATGGGTTTTGGAAACCCATGCCCATGCTGATCACTTATCAGCCGCACCATTTTTCAAACGCAAATATAACGCGCAAATTGGTATAGGCGCGCGCATTACTGAAGTACAGAAAATATTTAAAGCGCTGTTTAATTTAGAGAAAGAGTTTCTGCCTAACGGTGCTCAGTTCGATAGATTATTTGAAGAGGGTGACACTCTTGAAGTGGGTAACATGCGCTTTGAGGTTATGCATGTACCTGGGCACACACCAGCAGATATTGCCTACTTACTTAATAACGAATCGGTATTTGTAGGTGACACAATGTTTATGCCTGATGTAGGCACCGCACGATGTGATTTCCCTGGTGGCAGTGCAACTACCCTGTACGATTCAATACATCGCATTTTGGCATTACCTGAAGAAACCAATATCTACGTTTGCCATGATTACCCTACAAAACACCGCACTCATGAAAGCAAAGTAACGGTTGGCGAGCAGCGCGAATACAACATTCACGTTAAAGATGGCGTTTCAAAGGATGAATTTGTAAAAATGCGTGAAACTCGAGATGCGACTTTAAGTATGCCTAGACTCATTTTGCCTTCTATTCAAGTTAACGTGAGAGCAGGCGAGTTACCACCACCAGAGAGCAATGACGTTAGCTACATCAAAGTACCCATTAACCAACTGTGAGGTGAATGATGAAAACACCAAAAGTATTCATTAGCGAAGTGAAAGCTGCGGTTGAGGAAGTAACGGTAGACGATTTAATGGTGGCACTAACCCAACCGGACGTTATTTTGATTGATGTTAGGGAAAGTGAGGAATACCAACACGGTCACATTAATGGCTCGGTGAACTTTCCTAGAGGCATGCTTGAAGCAAAAATATGTAGCCACCCACTTCTTGCACACCACTGCGAGGAGCAGGATGCGATTAATGACCTAGCACAGCGCAGTGTTTACCTAATTTGTAAGACAGGCGGCCGGTCTGCGTTGGCGGCTAAATCGTTAACTGATATGGGCCATAAGTATGTATTTTCTGTTGCCGGAGGTATGGATGAGTGGCAACGTAAACAACTGACATTAAGCCATTAAACCGAAAGACGGTGATAGGCAATCAAACCACCCGTTATGTCTATACACAGATGACCTATGCGTTTTAGCTTACTCGCTGTAAGCCGTTAATTACTTAAACATTAATTATTGTTAAGATACGAGCATTAAAAGTACATTTTAAATATACATTTAAGAAAGGGGAGCGTAAAATGCTCGCCATCTACCCTACATAGGGTGAATTTATAACCTGATTGCGTTTATCTCTAAAGAGGCCTGCATTATGGAATTAGATCCTCTCGTACTGTCGAGAATACAGTTTGCATTTGTGGTGTGTTTCCATGCCATATTCCCAGTGTTTACTATTGGTCTGGCGAGTACCATCGCGGGATTTGAAACACTTTATTTTAAGACTGAAAACCCAATTTGGCAACGTTTGTCAAAATTTTGGATACAGGTTTTCGCCGTTGTTTTCGGCATAGGCGTGGTTTCCGGTATTGTTATGTCGTTCCAGTTTGGCACAAACTGGAGTAACTTCTCGTATGCCACGGCTAACTTTTTAGGGCCTGTGCTAAGTTACGAAGTCATTACGGCTTTCTTCCTAGAAGCGGCGTTTCTTGGCGTTCTACTTTTTGGTCGAGAAAAAGTACCGCAAGGGGTACACCTTTTTGCCGCTATCATGGTGGCAACAGGAACGTTTATCTCTTCATTTTGGATATTGTCAGCCAACTCACTGCTGCAAACCCCAGACGGCTTGGAGCTTATCGACGGCATTTACCACGTAAAATCTTGGGCTGATGCACTATTCACAGCATCTTTCGGATATCGCTTTACGCACATGGCCTTAGCTTCATTCCTTACTGCCGCGCTCGTTGTAGCAGGCGTTAGTGCATGGTTCATTTTGCAAAAACGTGAACTAGAAGCGAATAAAAAAGCGCTGTCTGTAGCGTTATGGTTCTTATTGTTCCTTGCTCCACTTCAAACGGTTATTGGAGACTTCCACGGTTTAAACACCATGAAACACCAGCCTACAAAAGTTGCGGCGATGGAAGGTAACTGGGAGACAAGTACAGGTGTTCCTCTACTGCTTTTTGCTATTCCAGACAAAGAAGCACAAACCAATCATTTTGAATTGAAAATTCCTAAGTTAGCCAGCTTCATACTCACTCACGACTGGGATGGTGAAGTGCCGGGGTTAAAGGCGGTACCTAAAGAGGAACAACCTCCTGTGTTTGTTGTGTTTTGGTCGTTCAGGGTCATGGTTGGACTTGGATTGCTGATGGTATTGTTCGGCGTATGGGGGCTTGTATACAGGAAAGGCGGCAAAATTTATACATCGCCCGTTTTCTTACAAGGCCTTAGATTGATGAGCATAAGCCCGTTCTTTGCGGTACTGGCAGGCTGGATTGTCACTGAGGCTGGAAGAGCACCTTGGCTTATATACGGCCAAATGACTCATGCAGAAGGGTTAACGCCTTCGCTGACCGGTGGCATGGCACTGTTCTCGTTAATTGGATATGTAGTGGTATATGCTTTGGTATTCAGCGCTGGTATTTACTACTTGCTTAAGGTGTTCAAAGGCGGCCTAGAAAAAGCAAACGCCTCTCATGAAATGGATGAAGTAGAACGTCCAGCTCGCCCATTTTCTGCTGGCCACGTGGCTATTGATGGAGACTTATAAAAATGGAACCAACATTTGATTTGACCTTAATTTGGGCTGGCATCATTGGTTTCGGGATCATGATGTACGTGCTAATGGATGGCTTTGACTTAGGCCAAGGCATTTTGTACCCCTTCGCACCCGACGAACAAGCACGTGATAAAATGATGAACTCTGTCGCCCCTGTGTGGGATGGCAACGAGACTTGGCTTGTTTTGGGAGGCGCAGGGTTGCTTGCGGCCTTCCCTCTGGTTTACTCAGTCTTTTTACCGGCCCTTTATATTGGCGTATTTTTAATGCTGGCTGGCCTCATATTCAGAGGCGTTGCATTTGAATTCAGGTTTAAAGCAAAAACGTCAAAATACCTATGGAGCTGGTCATTTTCTGTAGGTTCATTTGTTGCCTCTTTTGCACAGGGTGCGGTAGTAGGCGCTTACATTCAAGGTTTTGAAACTGAAGGTTTTGTTTACTCAGGTGGCCCCCTTGATTGGTTAACGCCGTTTACCGTATTAACAGGTCTTGGTCTTGTTGTAGGCTATGCGCTTCTTGGCAGCACTTGGCTTATCATGAAAACAGACGGTGCGGTACAACAATGGGCATATAAAATTACGCCTAAATTGCTTATCGCATTGCTTGTTGTATTTGGTGTAGTGTCTTTCTATACGCCTTATGTAGATAGCACAGCAATGGTCAGATGGTTTGAAGGTTTTAGTATTATTTGGGCACTTCCGGTATTGGTATTATGGTGTGCCTATGTAGTATTTCGTTCGGTTAAAAAGCAACAAGATGGTATGCCTTTCGTTGCCACAATGGGTATATTCTTGTTCAGCTACCTTGGTTTATTAGTTAGTAAATGGCCTTACATTGTTCCACCAAACTTTACTATTTACGACGCCGCGTCTTCTTATAATTCACAACTTTTCTTGTTGTTGGGCTTCTTATTTGTTATTCCCATTGTATTAGCCTACACCAGCTGGACTTATTGGGTATTTAGAGGAAAAGTAGGCGACGCTGGTTATCATTAATCATGACTAGTAGTACCCGAAGCGCGCCTGACAACAAAGCTGTATCAGGCGCGCAGTTTTTAAAAGAGCAAGTAGCCAGCCAACGCTCCCTTTTGAATCAATCAGTGTTTTTTGGTTCGATAGGGTCAGTGCTTATGATAGTGCAGTGGCTGTTAGTTGCGCTTATTGCACATGATACGCTTGTAAACCAATCCTCTCTTAGTGATTTGTCTGGCTATTGGCTGCTTCTTTTAGTTGTTAGTGTTGTAAAACCACTATTCACATGGAAGCAAACTAACCTTGCACAAGACGCAAGTGCCAATGTAAGAAACCATTTAAGGAATACACTGCTTAAACAGTGGAATGCCACCAGCCCTGTTGCACTACAAAGCCTATCTAATGGCGCCTTAGCGTCGCAATGGGTTGAAGATATCGAATCTACTGACGGCTATTTTTCTCGCTATTGGCCTCAGCAAATGCTTGCTGTGATAACCCCTCTACTCATTCTTGTTACTGTTGCCTATTTGAATTGGCTTTGCGCCATTTTGCTCTTAGTATCCGCGCCTCTCATTCCTCTTTTCATGATTTTGGTTGGCATGGGCGCTGAGCATGTGAACGAAAAGTATGCGTTGTTACGCCAACGTTTAGCCGGGCACTTTCTCGACCGTGTCGCAAACCTTTCAACTATTGCGCTTTTAGGCGCGCAAAAAAATATGTCTGATGAGGTTGCTAAGCGTGGTGACACTTATCGTAACGTTGTTATGAAAACACTTAAGCTAGCGTTTCTTTCTTCAACGGTACTGGAGTTTTTCACCAGCGTAGCCATTGCAAGCCTTGCTATTTATATTGGTTTTTCACTTTACGGGGCAATTAATTGGGGGCCTGCACAGTCGTTAACGCTGTTTTCAGGGCTTGGTATTTTACTGCTTGCACCCGAATTTTTTAAGCCATTGCGCACGCTATCGACTTACTATCACGACAGAGCCTGCGCTTTAGGCGCCGCCAATAATATAATGTCTTCACTGCAACACTTGGAAGAACAACAAGTGCTATTAGGCTGCAGCGATGGCAGACACGTTATAGCTTCAAGTGATGTAACGCGCTTGATGTTTAAAGACACCGTTATTGGGTACAGCGGCAATAAACAGAAAATGTCTGCCCTTAACTTTTCGTTTTCCGGGCGAGGTTTACTGGTTTTTTCTGGCGAATCGGGGTGTGGTAAAACCACCCTTCTCAACACCATTGCAGGTTATTTACACCCAATGTCGGGCAGTGTTGAACTAGCACTTAAAGAAGTGCACTCCATTGCCTATTTGCCTCAGAAAGCATGGATTAAAAACGCTACCGTTCGAGAGAATTTATCCGTCACCGCCGCCTTCGCATCAGATGAAGATATGTTAAGGGTTCTTGAAAGACTTGAATTGTCAGATGAGCTTCTAACACATCATAACGGGCTAGACACCGTGATAGGTGAGCATGGGCAAGGGTTATCTGGAGGACAAATGCAGCGTATTGCGCTAGCGAGAGTACTGTTAAACCCACCCGAACTTATTTTACTTGATGAGCCCACGGCAAGCTTAGACTTAAAAAGTAGGCTCGTAATTACTGGCGTTTTAGACGAGCTTAAAAGCCGCGCCCTTGTAGTGGTTGCAACACATGACAGCGACCTTATAGCAAAAACCAGTAATCATTTTGACTTAACCAATAAGGCCTAACGGTTATATGAAGTTTTGGTTTTCAATTATCTTTAAGAATGAGCGTAAACGCCTGCTAATTGGGCTCTTTTGGTCGTTTTTTACCATGCTTTCTGGCGTGGGGTTACTGGCGCTTTCCGGTTGGCTCATTACTGCCACGGCGTTAGCTGGAATAGCCATAGGTGCGGGTTTAATTGTAAAGCTTGATATGTATATGCCGGGCTCTGGGATCCGCTATTTTGCCCTTAGTCGGACCATTGGCCGATATATTGAAAGACTATACAATCACGATACTATTCTGAGGCTAATTGCGACATATCGCGTCACGATATTTAATGCGCTCTCCCGTAGGCCTCTTCACGATGTAAGGCAAACGTCTGACAGCGAGTGGCTAAGCCGGCTCACATCAGACTTAGATGCCCTTGATAGCATATTAATTCGTTACACCATTCCAACTCTAGCCACAGGGCTTCTTTTAGGTGTGGTAAGCCTTTTTTTGTGCTTCATATGGTTTGAGTTTGGTGTTGTTTTTATAATTGCTTCAACGCTAGCCTGGTTACTTCTTATACTGTTTTCAATACGGCAAACTAAAAGCGCCGCCTCGCAAGCCATTTCGCACTTAAATCACACGAGAGAAACCTTGATTAGCCATCTTAAGGGCGCATTTGTGCTCAATAGCCAGCATTTGATGAGTCATCATTCAGGTGACACTACGAGAGCACTCTCGCTATTTGAACAACATCACAATAATCTGCAAAAACGTATTGCTCGAATTCAGGTGGTAACCGATTCAATATTTGCTATTGCCCTTGTAGCTACGCTTTATGCCAGCCTATGGGCTGTAAACCACCACATTATTGAGGGGCCAACAGCTATCATGTTGGCACTTTTGTTTGTCGGTGTAGCTGAGCTTTTACAGACTACACCAGAACAGTTCAGTACATGGGGAAAAACCGACTATGCAAGTAAGCGCCTATCAACGTTGGCCAGTGAAAGCAATGTAAGTAATAACACTGATATCGCGGCGATAAGCGAAGTGCGTTGCACGGTAAGTAATCACCCACATATTCCCGCGAGTGCGTTACGCAACATAAGCTTTAATCTGATTGATACGACCCCTTTTTTAATCACAGGCCGCTCTGGTTCTGGCAAGTCAACCTTGGCCAAGCTTATGTTCAAGCTTGTACCGTTAGATAAATCGAACGCTAGCGTAATGATAAATAATATATCTGTACAAAATATTTCGTCAGACAGCTTGTATCGCCACTGTGCCTATCTAGAGCAAACCTCTTCATTACTGTCTGGCAGTTTGTACTACAACTTAACATTGGGTCTTGAAAGCATAGAAGACAGTAGAGTGTTCGATGTACTTTCGCTAGTAGAGCTACAAGCGTGGGCTGATTCGCTTCCCGAGGGATTGAATACCTGGTTAGGTGAAGGTGGAGCAAAGGTCTCAGGTGGACAAGCAAGACGCATTTGTTTGGCTAGGTTATTACTTAGAAACCCAGAGCTTATTGTATTAGATGAGCCGTTTAATGGCCTAGATAGCGCTATGGCAGAGCGTATTTTCATGCGTATATTGCCTTGGCTTACGGCACGAAAATCTATTGTTTTACTTCATGAAGTGCCCTTGTTTATCGAGCAGCAAAGTATTGATTACCATTCACTTAATGTGGATTTATCAGCAGCGTAAAATTTGAGGCGCCGTTTATTTAACGAATGCTGGCGCCTATGCGTTCATTATCCTGTCTCGCTGTTAACGTATGAAGCGGCAAGCAAAAAGGATAAGTTAAAAGTCGAAACCAACAGCCAAACCAGCAACCTTTGAACTTCCAACGCCCTCATGATAATCAAAATGAAATTGCGGCGAAAAGGTATACCCGCTATATCGAAATTCATACAAGGCACCTAGTCGTGAAACAAAGAACTCATGTTCAGAGGTGTACTCGTAGCCGGGGCCTACCTGAATAATAAACTGATCGGTGAGATGTATATCTGCCACTGCAAGCGCAGTTAGTGCGTCTAATGAGCCAAATGCGTACTCCACTACACTACCTAAACCTAATAACGGTGAAACTCTGTATTCGTAATCGATACCAACTGTTTCACCGTTGCCATGTTCAGAAAAATCCGTATGACCGATAAATAACGAGATATGATTAGGACTATGTTCATGCTCTGACGCGTTTGTAGAGAACGCCTGAACAGACAATATCAGTAACAAGAAACCGTACATTAAAGCTAAGCGGTGTGAATTTAGGCGTATCGTTTTCATATGGCTTACCCTTGTGTGATGTTCCGCATAGTTTAGTTATTGCAAACGCGCGACTGTGCGTGTGGTGAAAGTCTTTTTATTCATTACTGGCATCTTGAATCCGCCTGCTTAAAAGCCAGCCTGCGGCATAAAGACCCACTGAGAAAATAAAATGGGATAACAGTACTTTCGACTGAAGCATGGCAGGGTTTGGTGTATGCAAGCCTGCAACGCCGTATCCCATTCCTGGATACATAAGGAAAAAAGGAATACTGCAAGTGGCAAAACCCACAATAAAAGCCGGCATGAACGATGGTTTTTGAATCCACCTTAAACCTGTAAACACAAGCATAAGAAGCGCAAACCCGACGCCAATCGCATAGTGGCCAAACCACCCCAGCAGTAATTCACCCTTTCGCGGCTCTGCGGTTTTAATTGATTCATGGGAAAATACGCCGTCTGTCATATAAATAACCCATCGCCCAATAAATTCATACCGCGTTAGTGGCTTATCTAGGACGATGTGTTGCAGATAGTTCACAGCGTCTAAAAAGGCGGTTGCTGCTACACCGAGCACTATTGATAAGATTAAGAGTGTGGTTCTGTCATCTTTGTTTGCTAAAGTGATGCTCATGGTCAATTACCTAAGTTGAGCCGACAGGCTAAGCTGAATATTCCTGCCCATGCCTGATGCATCTGACCCAAAAATAACGCTCATAGGCCCACGTACTACATCAATTCTATAGGCATTAACGGGGTCAACGGTTGGTGCATGTCTAATTCCAAACTGTTGAAAGTCCTGAGGCACACCATCATGCAACACTCGCACGCGGTTACCGGTTAAGCCTCTTACAACTGGCTCTCCCGCTTGCCCGCCTGCACTTACCGTATCCACTCCGGCCATATGTGAAATTGAAAAAACGCCACCTTTAAGAGGTGGCCAGGTAGTTTCGACCATATCCAAACTGGAAAAGACATGAAGTATCTTGTAATGAGTTAAGCGATATCCAATTTTGAACTTCGCTAACTCACTACGCCTCTATAATATATATTTGAAATACACATTACAATATTAAATAAAGAATTATTTATATTTTTGCTTTTAGTTTTAAAAATTGGAGGAGTGTGAGAGATAGGAACAAGCAGCATTTTATTTAGCATCGCCCTTTGATAAGCGGTGCTTACGTAAAACTCAAGTGCAGTCCATTTTCTAAAATAAAAAAGCTCTAGCCTTTCTAACGGGCTAAAGCTTCCTGTCGAATTTAATGACGAGTTACTTATTTATATGCTGAGTTTCAGGCTTAGCCAGCCACTCTCTGCCTTTCAGCATGCCTTCCCAATAAATGGGTGGAAGCAACTTTTCTTTTAAATACCATGCCAGGCGCGACGGTTTCGTGCCATCCAATACCCACGTCGGCATACTGTTAAGAATTTTCCCGCCATAGCCGAATTCGGCCAATATCACTTTGCCTCGCTCTACAGTAAGCGGGCAGCTGCCATAACCGTTGTATATGGCTTTATCTGTTTGTACACCACGCTCGTAAAGCAAGTTGTTGGCAACCACCGGGGCCTGCATACGCGCCGCAGCAGCTGTTTTAGCATTAGGAGCGTTTATTGCGTCGCCAAGGGCAAAGATATTGGGGAACGACTTGTGCTGTAGCGTTGACTGGTCGACATCAATCCAGCCATTAGCATCTACAATAGGGCTGACTTTAATGAAGTCAGGCGGTGATTGCGGCGGTACGGCGTGTAGCATATCGAACTCTGTTTCGACAAGCGGTGCATCAGGCTCTGCCACTTTTTTAAATGATGCCACTTTTGCTTTGCCATCAACCTTTACCAACTGGTGTTCAAAGTTAAGGTTTGCGTGGTACTTCTTAATGTATTCCATAAGTGCAGGCACGTATTCTTTTACACCAAAAAGTACGGCACCCGTGTTGTAGAACTCAACGTTAATATCGTTTAACACGCCTTCTTTAAACCAGTGGTCGCACGACATATACATGGCTTTTTGCGGCGCACCTGCACACTTAATTGGCATTGGCGGCTGTGTAAATACGGCCTTTCCCTTTTTAAGGTTTTTTACTAATTCCCATGTATACGGCGCCAAGTCAAAACGGTAGTTTGACGTCACACCATTTTCACCTAGGGTTTCGCTTAAGCCTTCCACTTTATTCCAATCTAGCTTAATGCCGGGGCAAACCACCAAGTGTTCATATTTAATGGTGCGACAGCCGTCTACCACAATCATGTTTTCTTTTGGCGCAAAGGCCGCTACGCCGGCTTTTATCCATTTAACATTATTAGGAATGACAGATGCCACAGTGCGCACCGTGTCGTTGGCGTTAAATACGCCCCCGCCTACTAGCGTCCAGCCAGGCTGGTAGTAGTGCACTTCGTTAGGCTCTACTATGGCAATATCTAAATCTGGGCATCGCGATTTCAAACTTGATGCTACAGCAACACCACCCGCGCCCGCCCCTACTATCACTACAGCATGAGAGTGATCGGCATGATCACTGGGCGTTTCGCCGCCGTTTTTTAGGCGTCGCACTACCCCGCTTAGGTCGTAGCCGGCTTTTTGTGAAAGACCGAGTATCTCTTCATAAGAAAGGGTTTTGGTTGCGGTCATTGCCCATAGCGTAATAGAGCGCGTGCCTGTTCTGCAGTAGGCAAATACCGGGCCTTCTAACTTTTGTAAGTTCGCTTCAAATTTTATTGCGTCTTGCTGAGTTACTTTTCCGCTAACTACTGGCTGATACACGCAGGGCATGCCCAATGAGGATGCTTTTGCTTCTATTTCAGCAAAGGTGGGCTGGTCTGCACCTTCACCGTCAGGGCGGTTACAAATAATAGATTTGAACCCTGCTGCTTTTATTGCCTCAAGCTCATCCACTGAGATTTGAGGGCAGACAGATAGCTGTTGTGTTACGTTGGCGTATTGCATAACTCACCCCTTCAAATGGCATTTACAGGAATTTTAATGAACTGCTTACCGCCTTCAGATTTCTCGCCAAACTGGCCGTTTCGAAGGTTTGCTTGAATAGCGGGTAACAGTAGTTTGGGTACCGCAAGGGTTGCATCTCTTGCCTCGCGTTTTTCCACATATTCCTGAAGCGTAACTTCTGGGCGAATTTGCTTGTTCGTTTCCTTGGCTTCTTTGATAGATACTGTTGATAGCGGCGCTGTACCTTCTTTGGGATAGTCGTGACCAAGATAAACAGTGGTGTCGTCAGGCAGGGTGAAGAAGCGCTGAATGGTGTTGTAAAGTTGCTCTGCACTGCCACCCGGGAAGTCGCATCGTGCTGTACCTAAGTTGGGGGCAAACATGGTGTCGCCCACAAATATTTTGCCGTCTACTAAGAAGCTTGCACAGGCTGGGGTATGCCCCGGCGTATGCCATACTGTCACTTCATATTCGCCGATATTGAACGTGTCGCCTTCTTCGAACAGCACATCAAACTGACTGCCATCGCTTGGCGTGTCGTTGGCCGTTTCAAATACATCTAGCCAGGTATTTAGCACCGTTTTAATACCTGAGCCAATACCAATTTTGCCGCCAATTTTAGACTTTAAGTAGTGCGCAGCCGTAATGTGGTCGGCGTGTACGTGGGTTTCTAGAATCCACTTATTAGTAAGCTGTTTTTGGTTGATGAAGTCGATAACCTTGTCGGCGCTTTCCATTGACGCGCGACCCGAAAAGATATCGTAGTCAGCAACCGAGTCTATCACGCCACACTCTTTGGAAGCGGGGTCGAATAGCACGTAGGTAAACGTGGCCGTTTTGTTATCGTAAAATGTTTCAACGTTCATGGGTGTTCTCCTAAAGAAGCTCTTTGGTCATGATAAAAACGGCAATAACTAGAGTGAAAAATGCAAAGAACTTCTGCAAAGCTGCACCATCTAGTTTTCCCGCTACCTTCGTGGAGACTGCCATCCCAATAAACGTGGCTACCAACATAAGCGGCAGCAAAGGCATCTCCAATTGAATTCCGGTTTGTAGGTCGCCTACGAAGCCAAGCAACGACTTTAAGGCGATAATGAATAAAGACGCGCCCACCGCGTTTTTCATGGGCATGCCTAAAATAAGTACCAAGGCGGGTATGATAAGAAAGCCACCGCCTGCGCCGAGTATGCCGGTAACAACACCCACTACTGCGCCTTCAATAACTATCAGCCCAATGTTGGGTTGTTTTTTCTCAATGACCTGTGTTGCTGGCGTCGATTTGCTATAAGCCTTTTTCAACATCATGGCAGCCGAGGCCAACATCAGTGCAGCAAACAGCACCATGATGCCCAGGTTCTTATCTATGGTTAGCGATTGAAAAGAAATAGTTTCGGGAATGGCGGGCATTAGGTAGGCCCTTGAAAGATAAACAGCAATGATGGAAGGCACGGCAAATAAAATAGACGCTTTAACGTCTACTAGACCTTCTTTGAAATACCTTACCGCGCCGAATGCGGCTGTGGCACCCACAATAAGCAAAGAATAGCCGGTAGCTATATCAGGCGTAACGCCCATTAAGTAAACGAGGATAGGCACGGTGAGGATAGAACCCCCTCCGCCTATTACGCCTAAAACCATTCCCATAAGAACAGCAGCGATGTAGCCAAGAATAATCATATCGACACCTTATTTCATTTTGATATATAATAGAACAAAATATACATTAAAGTATATTCTAAATATATATTTAATTTTCGGGGTGCTGTAAAATTGCTAGATTACGTTAATCGTTTTTTTAGATATCCCATGAAAATCAATACTTTTACCAATTTAGCGTTTCGCGTTTTGATCTATCTCGCGCTACGCAAAAACCAAACTGTAAAGACAAGTGAAATAGCAGACGCGTACTTTGTGTCTTTCAATCACTTAAAAAAGGTCATCACTTTGCTAATTGACCAGGGATATATCATTGGTACGAAAGGGCGCGGTGGCGGCATTCGGTTGGCGAAAGAAGCCAACCTAATAAACATAGGCGAGGTTTTTAGATTAACTATTGAAGATGTAGCGTTAGCTGAGTGTTTTGCATCACCAACGAATAAATGTGTTATTTCGCCCACATGTCGCTTGAAGACAATTCTTCAGGACGCTGCGGATAAATTTATAAGCGAGCTTGATCAATTTACGCTTCATGATTTGGTAAAAGACAGAGAAGGTGCATTAGCGATGCACCTTGCCATCGATTTTATAGAAGTTGAGTAGAAGTTTTTTAAGGCTTCTATTTGTACTGTGTTTATTCGCGATAGCGTCATTTAACTTGGGCATCGCACGGGTAGATTTAGGAGAGAAAATTGGAAACTTGGACGACAACCCCCTTTGAGCCGTTAGACGGTTTGGCCGGCGGACTGCTTATTGGTTCGTCAGTGGTATTGCTGCTGTATACCCTTGGTCGTATTGCAGGTATATCAGGTATTGCAGCAGGCGCGATGACGCAACAAGGTTCAGAACGTTACTGGCGGCTGGCATTTCTAGCAGGCATTGTTTTGTCTGCCGTGCTTTATATTGCCTTTACCGGCGGTATGCAGGTACAAACTCAAATGGGGTCGGCGTGGTTGGTAGTAGCGGGCTTATTAGTAGGCTTCGGTACACGCCTTGGCTGTGGCTGTACGTCGGGCCATGGCGTGGCAGGCTTATCGCGATTATCCCCCCGCTCTATTGTGGCAACGCTTACCTTTATGGGTGCGGCAATTATTACCACCACAATTATCAGACACCTGTAAGTTAACTGAGGAGACAACCTATGAGAGTAATTATCGCCTCGCTAATTTGTGGGCTTTTATTTGGCTTTGGCCTTCTTATATCGGGTATGAGCAACCCTGCCCGCGTGCTTAACTTTTTAGATTTCAGTTCAAATTGGGATGCCACATTAGCGTTTGTAATGGGCGGCGCTATTTTAGTTGCAGCGCCAGGTATGTATTGGGTGCGCAAGCGCAACAAGCCTTTGTTTGCCGATAAGTTTGATATTCCAACCAGCACAACTATCGACGCTAAGTTAATTTTAGGCTCTGCGGCTTTTGGTATTGGCTGGGGTATTAGCGGCTTTTGCCCAGGGCCTGCCGTGGTAGCCATTGCGTCGCTTCAAACCGATGTGCTGTTGTTTGTAGGTGCTATGGTTGTTGGCATGCTGGCGCAGCATTGGTTGAAGCCAAAAGCGGCTTAAAGCATAACTGCCTTTGCGGCTTTATCCCCTAGTGGGTATAAAGTCGTAATTATCCCTTTAAGGGGATAAACGTGCCAGCCACTTACAAAAGTGAAAATAGCTGACTTATCGTTTTGCGGTTTTCCCTTTCAATAAACCTACCCCCAATGCGGCCATGATCACTGCAACAACGCCGTTTAAGTAATTAAAAAACGCATAGGGCGCGTAATCGAGCACGTCAACGCCTAGGGTAGCAGAGTAGAACGCGCCGGCGGTTGTCCACGGAATAAGCCCTGTGGTCATGGTTGCGCCTTCTTCTACCGACCTTGATAGCACGGCAGGGTCAAGGTTCTGCTGTTCATATTTTGGTTTAAATAGTTGGCAGTTTAAAATAATAGAGATATAAGCCTCGCTCATAGCTACGTTACCTAAAAAACCCGATGCTATGGTAACTGCAATTAAGCTTGCCGTGCGTTTTACCCGTTCAACAATGCCCGCCAACAGCGCCGATAAAAACCCTGCACCATGCAATATGCCGCCTAATGCTATTGCCATTAAGGCGAGTAATAGCGTCCAGCTCATGCTGCTTATGCCGCCCCGGCCTAATAGTGCATCTAAGTTTTCGATACCCGTGTTTTGTGGGGTGTTTTCCCACAGTGCATTGAGAACGCTAATGGTGTTGGTATCTTGGTAAAAAATAGCGATGATTACGGCAAGCAAAATGCTGCACGACATGGTTACTTCAGCAGGTACTTTTTTGATGCTTAGCACTGTAAGTAGCACCAGAGGTAACAGTGTTATATAGGGTGCAAGGTTATAATGCGTGGCAAGCGCTGCTTTAATTTCAAATACCTGACCTGCGTTTAAACTTTCGCTTGCGTAGCTAAAACCTATCACTAAAAAAATGACCAGTGCGAGAAGGAAGCTAGGCAACGTTGTAAACAGCATGGCATACATATGCCGATAAAGGTTGGTGCCCGCACTCATGGCCGCAAGGTTGGTAGTATCAGAAACCGGTGACATTTTATCGCCAAAGGTTGCACCGCATACCACCATGGCCGCCACAATGGGCAGTGGTATGTTCATGGCTTCACCAATGCCCATTAGCACTACGCCCATAGTCCCCACCGTTCCCCACGATGTGCCCGTTGCCACCGACATTACCGCACACAAAATTAACCCCACCGCCAGAAATATGCTTGGGTTTAGCCAACTTAAGCCGTAATAAATTAACGTTGAGATAGTGCCGCTTTGCATAAAGCTGGCGATAACCATGCCTATAAGGATAAAGATATAGATTGCTGGCATGGCTCGGGTTAACGCGCTGGTCATTAATTCCCGAATTTGCAGGTATGTGTACCCCAAACTAAACGCATTAATACCGGCCCACAATAAACACAAAAATATAAGCGCATGCAGGCTAATACCCAGGCCGAACAGCCCACCGGCTATTAGCGCGACAATAACGCTAAAACAAAGCAGTGACTGAGCAAAACTGGGGGTATTCGATGGTTGAGGCGACATGAAAGACCTGTTGAACCGCTTTAAAAATGAAAGTAGTGAAAAACAGTATAACGACTTTGCTATGCGTTGGAATGACTTTGGCGCAGCATAGGCTTGAAATACGCACAACGCTTCAGAAAGAAATGGCCCGTTCAGTCAATAAGTGCTGCCTAAATGAGGAAACTGAAAGAACAACCTCCTCTTAATACGCCATAAATGGTGCTTTAAGACCCTAAACGCCATTTATGGCTATTTAATTGACATGTCATAATAAATAGCCATACTTAAAGAATTACGTCACTAATAGCTATATTTGGTGTTTTATGAGCAAAGTTGAATACACGAAAAAACTGCTCGGCAACCTCGTAAAGCAAGCGAGAGCCGCTTCTATGGATCAAGAAGAGTTAGCGCTTAGAACCGGCACAAGCAAAAATACCATTAGCAGGTTAGAGCGAGGAAAAGGCATTAATTCCGATACATTGTTTACCGTGTTAGATCAACTCGAAGTGCTTGACCCCCTTATTGAAACTATTGAGAAAGAGTACGAGTTAGTAAGCAATAACCCGTTGAGAAAAAGCTCACTCGTAGAAAAGGAACTGCCTAATGACTTCTAGAGCTTATGTCTTTATCGATGGACTCGAAAATAACCCGGTTATATGTGGCGTTGTTGAGTTAGATCCGAAGACTAATATCGGGAAGTTTCGATATGGACAAAGCTACCTACAAAGGGATGATGCATTTCCTCTAGATCCACTTCACCTTCCCCTACTTAGCAATCAGTTTATTACTAGAGTAAATAAAGGAATGTTTGGCGCTATCTTAGATGCTGGTGCAGATAGCTGGGGTAAAAGGCTTATTTTGTCACTGCACTCAACTAAGCCTAACAATGACCTAGAACTCGTTCTGGCTGGTTCTGGGATGGGTGTTGGCGCACTTACTTTTAGCTTATCTAGAAGTGCAAGTAAGCCAAAGAAGAATAAGAATACGCTTGGCGATATCCCTATGCTTTTGCAGGGAAAGAGGGCAATTTTAAAAAATGAAGACATTCCTAAGGAAGTCAAAAAAGCATTTGAATACGGGTCCAGTATGGGTGGCGCCCGACCTAAAACACTGGTTGAAGACAGTGGTATAAATTACTTAGCGAAATTCAACCGTCCAGATGATTTATACAACGTATGTTTAGTAGAACATGCAACAATGACAATGCTAGAAGAACTGGACGTTAGAGTTGCAGCCACGTCTATAGTGAACAGCCAACAAGAAGACATATTATTAGTAGAGCGCTTCGACTGTGACGCTGATAGACCAACACACCATTTCTTAAGTGCTAATTCCCTAATCAACCAAGAAAAGTTGACGAATCAGGCATTAACTGAGAATTATAGTTATGGTGCTTTGACAGAGTTTATAATGAAGCATGGAGCAGAGCCGAGAGATGCCCATGAACTGTACACACGCATGGTTTTTAACATCTTAATGGGTAACACTGATGACCATTCCAGAAATCATGCGTTCTTGTATTCCTTCTCAGATAAAAACTGGCGCTTATCTCCAGCCTACGACGTATTGCCGATAAACAATTCCCGCCAACATGGAATTGGAATAGGGGTTCACGGCAGAGAAGGAACGCTTGAAAATGCGCTGTCTCAATCTAAAAGGTTTGGACTTTCTCAAGCAAAAGCCAAAACAATCATTTCTAGTGTGCAAGCGTTAACTAATGAATGGATATCTTATTTTACCAAGGCTGGTGTACCCGATACCGATATAGAAACGCTTAAGGGGATTATTCCTTTATAGGTCATTAGAAAAGGTAATGGCCCGCCCTAGAGGATTCGAACCTCTGACCTCGGCCTCCGGAGGGCCGCGCTCTATCCAGCTGAGCTAAGGGCGGTTTGTAGAACCAGTGAGATAATCACCGAGCGTTTACTGTGATGCACTCTTGCATCAAGAGCGCTGCGTCAACACATATGCTGCAAACGGGGCGTAATAATACTTAGGCCAAGGGTTAGCTTCAACTCATTTATTAAAATCTCTTCAGGTAGCTTGGCTTGATTGTTAAAAATCCTTACTTTTTATAGGTAATTGGCTTCAAATAGTTGTTCAGCCCCAATTTACCGTTATAATCTGGCCAGTTATATTTTAAACAAATTCATCATTGCCTGGAGACAGATGTGAAATTAAAGACTTGGTTAACTGTTGCTGCTACTGCGCTAACTGTTTTTGCAGCACAAGCACAAGAAATGAGTAACGATGAAATTGCCGATCGCATTAAGCCGGTAGGTCAGGTACACGTTGCAGGCGCGGCGGCAGAAGGTAGTGCTGGCGCAGCTGGCGGAGCAAAGTCTGGTGAAGACGTTTACAACTCAGCATGTGTAGCTTGCCACGCAGCAGGCGTACTAGGCGCACCTAAGCTTCAAAACGCTGCAGACTGGCAACCTCGTTTGGACGAGCGCGGCCTTGATGGCGTTTGGCAAAACGCACTGAACGGTATTAACGCTATGCCACCTCGTGGTACGTGCGGCACCTGTTCTGATGACGAAATTAAAGCGGCTATCGAGTACATGATTGAAGGTATTTAATACCTACACAATCACAACAAGTTGATGGAAAAAGTAGCGTTTTACCTGCTTATCGGGTAATTTAATTGGTTGGGTAAACGTTACTTTTATACTGGCGAGCGGAATGTCACAAGATTCGACGCAACACGAGTTGACGGAAGAAGAACTGCGCGAACTTATACCGCAGCTTCAGCAACTCACCGATAAATACAAGCGCGCTGAACGTGTTCAGAAGGCGCTTTTTGATATTTCCGAGCTTGCCAGTTCCGTAAGTCACCTCAATCGCCTTTATTCTGCCATTCACGAAATCATTGCTGATTTTATGAATGCCGACAACTTCTTTGTTGCCTTCTACGAACCTGAAAACCACGTTGTCGACTTCGCTTATTTTGTAGATGAATTCGACGAGCAAACGGTTCACCAATTGCCCGCCGAGTCGTTAATGGATGGCATGACGGGGTTCATTCTTAGAACCGGTAACCACCTTTTCTACAAACGTGCCGAAGAAGAAATTTTTGCGTCTGAACACGATATTAAATTGGTGGGTTCACAACCCTATGAACTTTTAGGCGTACCTTTAAAACGAGGAAGCCAAGTTATCGGGGCGATGGTGGTGCAAACCTACGATGAGGGCGTGCATTACACACAAGAAGATTTAGAAGTTTTGCTTTTTGTCTCTCAGCACATTGTTACCACCGTTGATAGAGTAAAGAACCGAGAACTTACCGAAAGTACCATCCGCGAACGCACCCGCCAACTTCGAAAGATAAACGACGACCTTCAAGAAGAAATTTTAGAACGACAAAAAGTAGAGTCGCTACAGCAAGCACTTTTTGAAATTTCTGAACTCGCCGCCAACCTTGAAGGGGATATGAATGCATTCTATTCGAGCTTGCACGAGATTTTGGCAAGGCTGATAAGCGCACCTAACTGCTACATAGCCATACACAATAAAGAAAAAGACCTTCTTGAGTTTCCTTATTTCAGCGATGCAAAGCAAGACCAGATTAATGCTAGGCCGCTTGGTTTAGGGCTAACTGAGTTTGTATTGCGAACTGGGCAAGCGGAGTTAATAAACCCGCCTAAAGTACTGGAGTTAGCTGAGTCTGGCGATTTGGATGTGTCTGTTGCTCAGAACATGTTAAACAGTGCGAACTCGTGGCTGGGCTCTCCCCTAGTTGTAGACGGCGAAATTGCCGGGGTTATTGCCGTGCAAACTTACGGCAAACACGCAAAGTACAACGCCCGCGACCAAGAGCTTTTACGCTTTGTGTCGCATCATATTGCTGTTGCCATAGAGCGCAAGCGCAATACCGAGTCGATGCAGCGGTATAACGTAGAGCTTGAAGAACGCGTAAAAGAACGCACTGCCGAGCTTAACCGCACAAACAAATTTCTAAAGCAGCAAATTGAAGAGCGTAAAGAGATTGAGCTGAAGCTTATTCACGACGCCCATCACGACTCGTTAACCGACTTACCCAACCGCGCTATGTTTACCAGTCGCTTAGAGCTTGCTATAGCAAGCAAGCAGCGCTACAGCGAAAACATGTTTGCGGTTTTATTCATCGATTTAGATCGCTTTAAAGTTATTAACGACACCCTAGGCCATCATGCTGGCGACGAGTTCTTAATTGAAGTCGCCCGTCGTATTGCTCTTTGTATTCGCGGGCACGACCTGTTGGCCCGTTTAGGCGGCGATGAGTTTGTGGTATTGCTCGACAATTTTGAAGATGAAGACGACGTTGAAGAGGTGGCCAGCCGTATTATTTCATCTATCTCTGAACCCTTCTTATTGGATGGCCGAGAGATGTACTCCGGCGCTAGTGTAGGTATTGCACACATTGAAACCTATTATCGCAGTGCCGATGAAGTACTACGTGATGCTGACGCCGCCATGTATCAAGCGAAAACCCTTGGTCGCGGCCGCTTTGTTATGTTCGATAAGAGCATGCGCGACAGACTTATTGAAGAGCTAGAACTTGAAAATGAGTTTCGACGGGCGCTGCGTGAAGAAGAATTCGACTACTTTTTGCAACCTGTTATTAAACTAGACGATAAAAGTACGCTATATAAAGAAATGTATGTTCGCTGGTCGCACCCAGCTTACGGCAAAATAGCCAGAGAACAGTTTAGGCAAGTGGCTGAGCACAGCGGCTTAACGCTAGATCTCGATTTATTTCAGCTAACCAAAGCTTGTGAACTCATTAACTATTATCAAGGCACCGACGATCCTATTAACAAGATTGCGGTGAATGTGTCGATTAATCATTTGCTACAGGCCTCAATGGTTAATCAAATGATTGATGTTATCGAGTCGGCCGATATAACGCCAAGCCAACTGGTGTTTGAGTTTGATGAGAACGACTTAAACCGCCGTTCACAGTTTATTCTTCCCGCTATTAAAAAGTTAAAACGGGCTGGCGTCACCCTTGTGCTTGATAACTTTGGCAGCGGTTTAGCCTCACTTAGCTATCTGTTCGCCTACCCCTTCGATTTCATAAAGATTGATCACCGCTTCGTTAAATCTATTCCTCGCTCGCAGCGCAATTTAAAACTGATTCAGTCGGTAATGCTTATTTCGGAGCACTTGAAGTTTCAGGTTATTGCAGAGGGCGTAGATTCACAGGCGCAGTTAGACGCGCTTAATGAAATCGAATGCATTTACGGTCAGGGCAAAATACTCAAGCACGCCAAAGTGCTGGATATGACGTCGCTAGCTAGTTAAGAGTAAGTGCTTACTCTTAACGGTAGCGCTTTATATTTAGACTTTACTTCTTTCCCAAAATGCCGCGAAGATTAGCGATGCCCACTTGAGCTTTTTGCTGGCGCTCTTCTTTTGTCGCTTTTGGCTTCTGGTTTTCCCACTGCACGTCATCGGCCGGCAGTTCAAACAAAAAACGACTTGGCTCAGGGTTGATGACTTCACCAAATTGACGGCGCTCTTTGGCTAAGCTGAAGATAAGTTCGCGCTGGGCACGGGTAATACCTACATACGCCAACCTGCGCTCTTCCTCAACGTTGTCTTCATCAACACTGCTTTGGTGGGGTAACAAGCCCTCTTCCATCCCTACTAGGAACACAATCGGGAACTCCAGGCCTTTCGATGCGTGCAAGGTCATTAACTGAACTTGGTCCCCTTCCCCATCATCTTCACCACGCTCCATCATATCGCGCAGAATAAGGCGGTTTACCACTTCGGTAAGGGTCATGGGCTGGTCTAGGTCATTGCCCTCGAGCATGTCGTTCACCCAACCAAATAGCGTACTGACGTTAGCCATTGCCATTTCAGCCGCTTTGGGGCTAGCGCTGGTTTCATAAAGCCATTCTTCGTAGCCCATGGTGCGGATCATAGTACGCACGGCGTCTGCTGTATTGCCTCGCTCGGCGTTGTCTGAAAGCTCAACTATCCATCGCGAAAAACTCGAGACTGCGTGAAAGGCTTTATCTGGCAATACGCTGTTTAAGTTAGGGTGCGTGGCCGCTTCAAACATAGACACACCTAAGCTATTAGCAAAGTTGCCCAATTTTTCTAGCGTAGCACGGCCTATACCGCGCCCTGGCGTGTTGATTATGCGAAGTAAGGCATTATCGTCGTCTTGGTTTACCAATAGCCGTAAATAGGCCATAACGTCTTTTACTTCGGCCCGTCCGAAGAAACTCATGCCGCCACTAATTTTGTAGGGAATGCGGTTGCTCATTAGCAGTTTTTCAAAGATACGACTTTGGTGATTACCACGATACAAAATGGCGTAGTCTTTAAACTGGGTGCGGTTCATAAACTTGTGCGCCAGCAGTTCTGCCACTACACGCTCGCCTTCGTGTTCTTCGTTTTTGGCTTCTATTACTTTAAGCGGCTCGCCGTATTGAAGCTCGGAGAACAGGGTTTTATCGAACAAGTGAGGGTTGTTCTGAATAAGAATGTTGGCGCAATGTAGTATGCGCCCCGATGAGCGATAATTTTGCTGTAGCTTAATGACATTTAAGCGCGGAAAATCTTGTTGTAGCAGATGCAGGTTTTGCGGCTTAGCCCCCCGCCATGAGTAGATAGACTGGTCATCGTCGCCAACCACGGTGAAGCGTGCACGCTCCCCTACCAATAGCTTAACTAACTCGTACTGACTGGTGTTGGTATCTTGGTATTCATCCACCAGCAGGTAGCGAATTTTACTTTGCCATTTTGCTCTAATGGCCTCGCTGCTTTTTAAAAGCAGCGTGGGCAGTAAAATAAGGTCGTCAAAATCTAGTGCGTTATAGGCTTTTAGATTGTCTTGGTAGCGCTTATAGGCCTCTGCAAATTCTCGCTCGCCCGTACTGGTTGCCGACTTTAATAAAGCATCGGGCAAGATAAGGTCGTTTTTCCAGTTCGAAATGCAGCTTTGAAGTAGCTGAAGCTGATCTTTATCACCATCGAGTGTGTCAGACGTTAGGTCGTTAAGCAGAGCAAACGAGTCTTTATCATCGAACAGCGAGAACCCGGGCTTTAGACCGAGGTCTTTCACATGCGCTTTGATAATGGTTAAGCCCATGGTGTGAAAAGTTGATACTTTTAACCCGCGCGCTTCGGGCTTACCCAAAGTTTGTGCCACACGCTCTTTCATTTCACGTGCTGCTTTGTTGGTAAAGGTTACCGCTGCAATATAGCGTGCTGGCATATCGCAGTTTCTGACTAAATGAGCAATCTTGTTGGTAATTACACGGGTTTTACCACTGCCCGCCCCTGCCAGCACCAAACATGGGCCCGACACATAGGTTACGGCAGATTCTTGAGCTTCATTTAGTTTCATTTAATTCCTAAAACAACGTACATTTGGGCACAACACGGTTTTCATTGCATGTCGTGTCGATACCGATAGAATAGCTTTCACATTTTGAGCTGCGCATTATAAGGGAATTCCATGTTGGATCCGAAGAAACTCGAAGATTTAGCGAAACAAATTGCTGATGCTGTACCACCAGGCGTTAAAAACATGGCTGAAGAAGCGGAAGGCCGAGTGAAGACGGTTTTGCAATCGCAGCTGTCGAAGCTAGATTTAGTGACTCGCGAAGAGTTCGACATTCAAAGCCAAGTGCTTATTCGCACTCGCGAAAAACTAGACGCAATGGAAAGCCGCATTGCCGAGCTTGAAGCGAAACTAGCAGAAAAGTAGTACTTACTACTTTCAAAAATACAATGCGCCTTTACGGCGCTTTTTTGTTGGGATCGATGAAATAAAGAAATGCTCTTCTGCCTTTGCAAAGGCGCAGAACAAAAGAAACGTTACATCAAGATCTCTAAACCTTTCTGCTCAACAAGACTCAAGAGCTTTAAAGAAGTACCTCGAGGCTTTTTGCTCCCCTGCTCCCACTGCTTAATTGTAGATGGCGTGATGTTTAAATAGGCGGCAAAAACAGCTTGGCTTACTCTTGCTTTCTCACGTATTGCTTTTATCCGCTGTCCATCGTATTGCTTGAGTTTGGGTAAACATAATGCATCGAACTGATGCATAGTCTGCTTATCCATTACTCCGGCTTCGCTTAAATCTTTTGCAGTACTGTGTACCACATCTAAAATGCTTTCTTTCATGTTATCTCACCTCTTCAACACTACCTGAATCAATAGCTTTCTTGAGCTTTTCCTCGCTATAGTTCAGTAGCTCTTTAGCTAGGAGTTTTAAAGACTTCATTTCTTTAACACTAACATTCGAGCGGGCGCTTTTGGAAAAGCCATAAATAAAAAAGGCTTTATTATCCACTTGAAAAGCTATGAGGGTTCTTAAACTTCCACTTTTGCCTTGCCCCAAAAGAGGTATTCGCTTTTTATATACGTTTGCACCTAAATCGGCGTCAACTAACCCCTCTAGCATTTCCGCAACTGCTAATTTTATCAAGCTGTCTGATAAACCTTCTTTATTCGCCCACCTCTTGAACCACTTCAATTTATATATGCGTATAGATTCCATTTGACACCTAAAGCATAACACTTAGTAGCACATTTTGTGCGCGACTTTAAAAACATTTAGTGAGTAAATACTTTAGACTGGCTATAAATAAGTTATAAGGGGACGTGGGTACAGATTGGAGTAGGCTTTTAGTGCTGTAATTTCTTAAGGCCATACCAGCGCTAAATAGCTACTAAATTTGCTGTTGGTAAGTTTTACCAAACCAAATAAAAATGCAGCGCCGTACCAAGCGTAATGGCTAAACCAATGTAGTGGTTTTCAATAAACGCGGTGAAACAACCCTCACGCTGACGGCGTTTAATAAGCTGATATTGGCGCACGCATAGCAAAGCGGAAAACAGCACGGCTGTATAGTAAGGCCAGGTAGCATTAATTGTGCAGCCTATACACCACAATATTATTAGCGCGCAGGCCTGCAACAACATCACAATTAGCACGTCGTTTTTACCGAACAATATAGCGGTAGACTTAACGCCTATTTGCAAATCGTCGTCGCGGTCTACCATGGCGTACATGGTGTCGTACGCGACTGTCCATAGTAAGTTAGCAATGAACAACCACCAAGCGTACGTTGGTACAGTTTCTTGCACGGCCATAAAAGCCATAGGTATGGACCAGCCAAACGCTGCGCCTAATACTACCTGCGGCAAGTGCGTATAGCGCTTCATGAAGGGATAGCTTGCTGCAAGCATAAGCGCGACGACAGATAACGCGATAGTTTGCCAGTTAAGAAACAGCACTAAGATAAATGCGATTACGATAAGTGCGCCAAATAACTGTAGCGCTTGTTTTGGTGTAGCTTCTCCTGTTGCCAGCAGGCGCTGTGTAGTGCGTTTTACGCGCCCGTCTACGTTTCTATCAGCATAGTCATTTATAACGCACCCTGCAGAGCGCATAACAACCACACCGGCTACAAAAATTACGGTTATCTCCAATGGCGGTAAACCTTGGGCAGCCATCAATAGTGCCCACAGCGTTGGCCATAGTAGCAAGTAAATACCTACGGGTTTGTCTAGGCGCATAAGTTGCGCGTATGCCTTCCAATTGTGCTTCATAACTGTTTTTCGCTTTCTACTTTACTTGTGACACTTTCGCCATACGCAGGAGATGCAGGAAGAAAAACTTCTGCCACTATCATGCTGTAATTATCTAACGTAAACAACGAACGCCTTCCCCACAAGGTTTGGTTGCCGCCCATACCAAATTGAGAGGCGGGCATAGTACATAATTGAAATGCTGACCGTGTAAACCTAGTGTCGTTAAACAATCTTTTACCTAAAGGCTCTCGACCCAGACCTGAAAGCTCACTATCTACAAACGCTTGAGGAATAATAGAACGGGCAAACACCCACGGCTGATGATCGCCACATAGCAAAATTTCTCGGGCTTGATAGCTGGTTTCACCGTTAGCGTGTAGTAACGATAGTTCGTTATCGTGGGGTATTTGCGTATGCTGGCCTAGTAGCTCTAAAGAGAAGTGATTACTTAAAGACTGCACCCGCGCAGTTAAAGAACCGGTATCAAGCAGCCAGTTTTTCAGCTGCGCATTAGGAATTGTGATGCCAGAAGGTGCTTGCCAGTTAACCGCCAAACCCACTGGAAAAGTGGCATTAAAACTCACACGAAAAGCCCGAATAATAAATCTGTGAGTATGATAACACGTCGTGTTTAAATATTTTCACTCGGTTAAACTTTTGCAGTAGTGTGTTTAATCAGAGTTTTGCTACACTACCCAGTGAATTTATTACTTTGGTGTTTCGGACTTCACTATGCTTAAGCCTTTAGTTTTACGTGTATTTGCGCTTAGCTTCTTTCTTTTTGGTGGAAACTTGGCAGTGGCTCAAGATAACGCCAATTATGCCTATTTAGGTTTAGAACCAGAAATTGTTACCAACTACATTAGCGATAGCGCTCAAAAATTAGGTTACGTACGGGTATCGGTTGAGCTAATGATTCACGATGTGAACGAGCTTGAAATTGCGGAACACCACATGCCATTACTGCGCTCTACCGCCATTGAAATATTTGGCCAACAGCCAGCAGAAAAAGTGAAGTCGCTTACCGGGCGCGAAGATATTCGCCGCGCCATTCTTAAAGCCCTTCAAGAGCATATGCAACAAGAAACCGGTGGTGAAGTTATAAAGAACGTTATCTTTACCAAGTACTTGTATCAGGGCGGCTAGTGCGCTGAGTAACGGGTAAGTAAAAATAGAAAGCGAGCCGGTGTAATGCGCTCGCTTTTTAGTATGAATGGTTCAATGATGTGCTATTAGGCATCCGGCTCTCATTAGAGAGTTTGGTAATTAACGCTTGCCCGAGCCAAGGCTTAATGTTGCCGCCAATAGGCAACCCGAAATCAGTCCTGCGGTATGCGCCGCGTTCGCCATGTTTACCCATAAGATATCGGCATAACCGAGCACCAGCCACACCAGCATAAACCCCACAATAGAGTTAGGTAGCGACAAGCCCCAGCTTGGGCGTAGCCACCCTAACCACCACACAAACCCCATTACAGCGTAAACCACGCCTGACAAGCCGCCAAATAGATACAAGTTACCCTGCACCGGTTCGCTAAAAATAGCCTGAGCCGCATTGGATATAGTTGCCGATACGATAAACACAATGAGCAACATGCTCATGCCAAGGGTCCGTTCAATTTTGGCCCCTAGCATGGCCCACCAAAGCAGGTTAAATATGATGTGTAATGCCGAAAAGTGTATGAACGCCGGACCGAGTAAACGCCACCATTCTTGATTTTGTGCCAAAACAGAAAACGGCTGCATAAGTAAATGCTGGGCAATAGGCGCGAACATGCCAAGTAACGACAAGCCATACACCGCTACGCACAGTATAAACACCACTGACGTGAAAGGCGCTTTGACCGCATCGGTAATAATATTGCCCATAGAAAAGCCGCTGCCTGAGGGCGCAAGCTGCACATTCTTACCGCTGTCCCACGCAGCCTGCTGATACTTAGGGTGAGTAGGATTCGCTAAGAAGTCTTCCGCTATGATTTTTGCGCGGTCGATATGCGCATCTTCGTTAAGTACTACCACGAATTCTTTATCGCTTTGAACAACGTTGGCCGTAATGTTCTGACTGGTTAAGTAGTTAGCGAGAAGGTGCGCTGGACTTTGTTGATTAAACGCAATTAAAGGATGACCCATAGGCTTTTTGTTACCCCGAAAGCAGAAAATAGATAAACGCAATGTTACGTATAATGTGGGTGCGGTGCGTAACACCTTTATACTGGAATGTATTAGTTCTGCAAAGCATAAAACAAAGGTGCACCGTGTGCACCTTTGTTATGTTCTTACGTCACATCCTGCATGATGTAACTTATGCCGTTACCACCGGATTCGCCAGTCGCCACGCTTCGAAACCACCGTCCATACTATAAACGCTTTCAAAGCCCTGCTGTGCGATCACTTGTGCTGCCTGTTGGCTACTAACGCCGTGGTAACACACTACAACCACTGGGATGTCTTTGGGCGTTTGTTCGATAAACGCGGCAAAGTTGTCATTGTTTAACGGTGCCGCGTTCGGCATGTGTCCATTAGCGAACGATTGAGGATCGCGTATGTCCACAATGGTTACGTCGCCTTGAAAGTTAGCAACGTCGTTGACGCTAATGTGTGAAAATGTTGTCATTATTGCCAGTCCAGAATAACTTTACCTGAGTGTCCTGACCCCATGGTATCAAACCCTTTCTGAAAGTCATCAATAGAAAAGGTATGTGTGATGATAGGCGACAGGTCTAAACCGCTTTGCAGCAAACTCGCCATTTTGTACCAGGTTTCAAACATTTCACGGCCGTAAATACCTTTTATTACCAAGCCCTTGAAAATAACTTGGTTCCAGTCGACTGCCACATCCTGTGGCGGTATACCTAGCATGGCTATTTTGCCGCCGTGGTTCATTTTGTTCAGCATGTCTCTGAAGGCTACCGGCACGCCCGACATTTCTAGGCCTACATCAAAGCCTTCTGACATGCCCAGCTCATCCATAACGTCTTGTAGGTTTTCTTTACTGACATCAACAGTGCGAGTAGCACCCATTTTTTTAGCAAGCTCAAGGCGATAAGGGTTGATATCGGTAACCACAACATGACGCGCACCAACGTGCTTGGCGACCGCAGCCGCCATAATGCCGATAGGTCCTGCACCTGTGATAAGTACGTCTTCGCCTACTAAGTCGAAACTTAGCGCGGTATGAACAGCATTACCAAATGGGTCAAATATGGACGCTAGGTCGTCGCTGATATTGTCTGGAATTTTAAACGCGTTGAAGGCAGGAATAACTAAATATTCGGCAAAGGCCCCCGGGCGGTTTACACCCACACCTTCGGTGTTGCGGCACAAATGTACGCGGCCAGCACGGCAGTTTCGGCAATGACCACAGGTAATATGACCTTCACCGGACACACGGTCACCTACTTCGAAGCCTTTTACTTCTTGCCCCATACCCACTACTTCGCCTACGTATTCGTGACCGACGACCACAGGCACGGGAATGGTGTTTTGTGACCATTCATCCCAGTTGTAGATATGCATATCGGTACCGCAAATAGCGGTTTTGCGAATCTTAATCAGCAGGTCGTTGTGCCCGACTTCCGGCTTTGGCGTGTCTTGCAGCCAAATGCCTTTTTCCGCCTTCGCTTTTACTAGCGATTTCATGAAATTACTCCCATTTCACGGCCTACTTCGATAAATGCATCTATGGCTTTATCAACGTGTTCAAGGCTGTGACCTGCCGACATTTGCGTACGAATTCGGGCTTGGCCTTTTGGCACTACAGGGTATGAGAAGCCGATAACGTAAATGCCTTTTTCCAGCAGTTTGTCAGCCATTTCACTGGCTAAGCGAGCGTCGCCTAGCATGACAGGAATGATAGCGTGATCTTTACCCGCAAGGGTGAAACCCGCTTCTTCCATGCGCTTGCGGAAGTGGTTTGCGTTACGCCATAGGTTTGCGCGTAGCTCATCGCCTTCTTTCATCATTTCAAACACCTTAAGTGACGCTGAAACAATAGGTGGCGCAACTGAGTTAGAGAAAAGATAAGGGCGCGAACGCTGACGCAGCCATTCCACTACTTCTTTTTTACCTGACGTATAGCCACCAGACGCACCGCCAAGGGCTTTACCTAAAGTACCGGTGATAATGTCTACACGGCCCATTACGCCGCAGTATTCGTGACTGCCTTTGCCGTTTTCGCCAAGAAAGCCTGTCGCATGACAGTCATCGACCATTACCATAGCGTCGTATTTGTCGGCTAAATCGCAAATAGAAGCGAGGTCGGCAATAACGCCGTCCATTGAAAAAACACCGTCAGTGGCAATGATTTTGAAGCGCGCGCCATCGGCATTGGCCTGCTTGAGCTGCTCTTCTAGCGCCGCCATGTCGTTATTCGCGTAGCGGTAGCGTTTAGCTTTACACAAGCGTACGCCGTCAATGATACTGGCGTGGTTAAGCGCGTCAGAGATGATGGCATCTTCTGGGCCAAGTAGCGTTTCAAACAAGCCCCCGTTGGCGTCGAAGCACGACGGGTAAAGAATGGTATCTTCTGTACCTAAAAAGTCGCTGATTGAGGTTTCTAGCTGCTTGTGAATGTCTTGAGTACCGCAGATGAAACGTACAGATGCTACACCAAAACCATGGCTATCTAGGCCGTTTTTCGCTGCTTCAATTAAGCTTTCGTTATTTGCTAGACCAAGGTAGTTGTTCGCACAAAAATTAATGACGTGTTCGCCGCCAGCAACGCCAATATCAGCTTGCTGTTGTGAGGTAATTACACGCTCTTTTTTGTACAAACCATCTTCTTTCGTGGCTTCAATTTGCGATTGCAAGTGAGAAATAAACGCCGCAGACATGCCATTCTCCGAATATAGGTATAAAACCCGTAGTTTAATGAAAGCGCATTAAAGGGTACACACCCTTGCGCTGTATTTAATGGGTTTGTCGACCAAGTTTGTAAATTATTCAGCACACTTGCGCGAACAGGGTTTACGGGCAAGGTGTTAACGCATAGCTAGGTGAAGTCTTTCCAGAAGTTATATTCCACTTTGTCATTTAACACGTCCCAAATATTGGCTTCTGAAATGGGCTTACTTATAAGGTAGCCTTGTCCGATATGACAGTCGAAATGACACAGCAGTTCGTATTGCTCACTGGTCTCTATGCCTTCGGCTACCACCTGCATTCCCATGTTGCACACCATGGAAATGGTGGAATGAACAATGTTCCTGTCGTCGGCACTGCTAGCAATATTCGCAACAAACGAGCGATCAATTTTAATATAGTCAGCCGGTAGCGATTTTAAATAGCTAAGCGAGGAATAACCGGTTCCGAAGTCGTCAATGGCCAGCATACACCCCATTTCTCGAATGGTTCTCATGATGCTCGTTGCACGTTTAATGTCGGACACCAGCACCGTTTCGGTAAGCTCTAGGCAAACTTGGTTGGGCGCTATATCGTTTTTAATGATTTGCTGTTGTAAAAACTCAGGCAAAGTGGGGGCTAAAAACTGCCCGGCTGAGAGATTAATAGCAATCTTAATATCGGGATAACCACTGTTTTTAAAATCGCGAACTATGCGAGTAGAGCGTGCTATCACCCAATAGTCTAGCTCTAGCATAAAAGACGTATTTTCAAGCAGCGGTATAAACTGAGCTGGTGAAATGTGCCCTTTTTTAGGGTGATACCAACGCAGTAACGCTTCAAACCCTATCAGCTTCCCAGTGTGCATTTCGATTTGTGGCTGAAGAGCCAAGCTGAATTGGTTATCCCTCAACGCTTCGCGCGCCTCAGACTCCAACTCAACTTTTTGCATCACTTTTAAGTTCATTGTGGCATCGTAGACCTTAAACGCAGCGCCTTTTTTGGCTTTCGCTTCATACATGGCGATATCTGCATGACGTAACAGTTCTACCGGTGTTGCACGCGAGTGACTAGTGATAGCAATACCGATACTGATAGACACATAAAATGTCACGCCATCCACAATGATTGGATCTATGAATTCATCGATAATTTTTTGTGCGACTTTATCGACGTGCTGTTTACTTTCTATGTTTGATAGCAATATAACGAACTCATCACCGCCGAAACGCGACGCGATATCAGAATCTCTAATGGGACGAGAAATACGCATGGCTGCCGCTTTTAATAATTTATCGCCCACATCGTGGCCGTGGCTGTCGTTAACTTTTTTGAAGTCATCTAAGTCCATGAACATTAACGCCACTAACCTGTCATCGCGGATAGAGCTGGCCAACTGCTTTTCAATTTGAAAAGTCAGCATATTTCGATTGGGCAGGCCAGTAAGCACGTCAAACATAGCCATCTTTTCAAGCTTCGCGGTATTTATTGCCATTTGACCGTCAAAGCTTTCAAGCTGACGAGCTAGGTTATTCGCCGCCTCTTCTACGACATCGAGTTCATCAGTAAGTCTAAAAATAGGCGATTTTCTGCGTTTTGCTGCAATCGTATAGAACTCTTTAAATTTATGCTCCGCCAGCATTGGTAAGCGTTCACTTACATTTAATAACCTGATTCGGTACTGATTTAGAAATACGTAAAGCAGTGACGAGAACAGCAGGAATAACCCAATGGCACTTGAAATAACCACATATTGATATTGCTCGTTTTGTCGTACCATAGCCGATACATCTTGCACTATCAGCAAGTAAGGATGATCGCCAGAGGCATGGTCAAAGGGCAATAAGCTTACAAGCAGTTGCTGGTTATCAAGCACTACATTTAAGCCTTTTATCACTAAATCATCGATACGCCATTGCTCTGGCAAGACATCAAAAAGCGATTGCAGATACTGTCGATTTGCCGCAGATACTTGGCTAGCTACAGCAAGTTTTGTTTTCCCTGCCGGCATTTTTTTAGCTTGGACAATGGCAACTTTATGCACATCTGTGGCGCGGCTGAACAAATACAAAAGCTCACGCATTGATGTGGAAACTACAATGATAGGAATTGTGTCGCTGTCCGCCATAACAGGAATGGAGATATAGTGTGTACATACATTGTCACAAACCAATAGCGAGCGACTTTCAAACGTTGCTCGTGTTGTATCGACAAGCCGTTCAATTGTGTTGTCTATTGGACGATTTGGTGTGCCTACCACGCCAAACTCATCGAATAATAAAAGCGACTCTACTTGAAAGTTGAGGGTTAAATACTCGCTTAAATCACTCAACGACTGCTGCAGTTCGTTTAGGTTATTGGAATAGGTGCCTTTTTTACGACTAATAACATCAATAAGCGTGATCATACGCCCGTGAAGAATATCTTCGAAAAGCTGAACCCGTCGCTGATTGCTGATTTGGCTTTCCCGCTGCTCGAGCAACACCCGAGCTTCGGACTCTTGGATCAGCACTGTCGAAATGACAATAGCAACGGTTAATACCATCGCCAATAAAATAAGGATGGTTTTGGTGGTAAAAGATACCTGGACCTTCATTTTTTACCCTTAGAACCAGTACATCAGCTGCAGTGACCACATTTCCCAATATTTGTCTGCATGAGATACCACGTCCCGATTTAACAAACTGACCACGCGAGTTGCCCCTTCTACCCAGTGATATTCGCCCTGTAATCGCCATTTTGGCGCGATATCCCATCGCAAGCCTATGGTGTAGGTGTCTTGGTAGCCAAAATAGGCTGGGATCGTTCCACCTGACAGTGCTTCTAACTGTTTGCCCTGTCTGTCTGATACGTCGTTGACGTAGGTATCAAAGCCAATAAGACCACTTAGGTCGTTATTAAATAGATACCTAAACTGTACAAAGCCTCCCTCGCCGCGTCGCTTCTCGGCAAAGTCGGGGGCAAATAGCCCTTTACTGTCTTGGATTTCTCGTAAAACCTCAGCGGACACCTCCCAGTTTTCAGCAAAATACTGCGCAGACAACATTAAACGCTCGATATTCGCCTCGCCAGAAAGACGGTTGTCATTTAATGAAGGCGTATAGCGAAAATCTGAGTTAAGCCAGCTAGCCCCTACTTTCCAGGTGAGTGATGAGGGCTGTAAAAACACGCTCGCTTGGTGCACAAAGTCTTGTTTTATTTCGCCGTTTGCATCGCTCCCTAAAAGAAAGTCTCGCTGGGTGTCGTTGATATGAGAGCGGCCATAGCTCCAGTTTAGATCCCAATTGTAGTGAGAACCTAGGTGAGAAAAGTTTGCTTGGATGCCGTTACTGCCCAAGGCCACGTCGCGAAAACCATCGAAATAAACCGATTGAGGAAGCACCGACGTATAGCGCGTTTGAGGCACATCACGGGTTACTGAGTACAACCAATGCTTGTTTTTATAGCGACCTATATGAATTTGCCCACGCCAATTTTCCGATAAATCCGGTAACTTCCAGTCGACAAATAGATAATCTAGGCGCGCACCTTGTTCAAAGCGATTGCCACCGTCGAGATAATTGATTTGCCCGGCAATAGATACATTTTTAGCTAGTTGATAATAGCCATTTAGGCCGATTTCGGTAAGCTCACCCGTTATTTTATCATCGTCAGTAATAAAGCTACTGCCTTTCGACTGCGTCACGCCTTGCGCAACATAGCCGTGCCATGAGAAGTCAGAGTGGGAGGCTGCGGCGCATGAACTCATTAACCAAAGCGCAAAAGTAATGGTCTTTTTCATTTTAAATCTACCTCTACGCGTCGTAGCTTCACAATATCAGTACGCTCTACATAACCAATTGCGCCGGTGGTATTTTCCAATGCGTCAATCAACGCTTGATACGAGGTTACCCTAACAGGCGTGAGGCCCTGTCCAGAGTAGGTTATTTGATCCCACAGACGAGACAATTGATAGGGAAACATTTGGAGTATATCGCGACAAAACTGTTTATGCAGTTCGTCTCTGTCTTGCAGAACAAATACGGTAATTTTTGTGCCGTCGCTCCAATACTGTCTTTGCCCAGTAAAAATCTGACGAAGCTCAGAGCGGCTAAGCTCTGCTACCATCACACTTTCGTTCACCATGACATTAAGTTCTGAAGCCTTTACTTTATGCCCTGCCATAATAGGCCCTGCCAATACTAGCAGTACAAGTGTAAGGCGGTTATAAGCAAGAACTTTGGATAGCCATCGCAAAGCGGGCTTTTTCATTCAGTAACGACTCCCTGTTGTTTCGGAGGTTCACTTAGCAACGCTAAGTGTAGATAATAATTGGTTGTTTTACCTTACAGTAAAATAAATTAAGCGATAAATGGTTCAACTTTTTGCTTTACCATCTCCACAGATATTTTTTCCATTAACTCGCTACCTTTGGCCCGTGTTCCCCATGGCAGGGCTTTCCAAGGCTTTCCTTTTTGCACTTCGATACACTCATCGTAGACTGACACCACCCTTTCAAGGTTGTGATAAGGCCCTGTTCGCCGTGGGTTAGAGTGTGCATAAAGCCCAATAACCGGTGTTCCTACCGTGGTTGCCATGTGGGCCGGCCCTGTATCTGGCGCAATCACCAAGTGAGCATGCTTTAACAACATGAGTAGCTGATGAAGTGACGTTTTCCCAGTGAAGTCTTTCACCGGATGTTTGACCTCTGCTTTAATCGCATCGGCGGTTTTGCGATCTAATTCACCCGGGCCGCCGCATAGTATCACGTTGACGCCAGACTCTTGGATATAGTCAGCAATACTGGCGTATCGCTGCGGTAACCAATTTCTTTCCGCCTTACTGGCCGCTGGTGAAATAACCACATATTTTCCAAGCGCCTTTGCTTGTTCCTCTGCCCACCGCGCATCTTCAGGGGTGACAGGAATATTCCACGTTAACGTGTCAGATTTGGGTACACCCAGTGCATCGGCAAAATCCATGAAACCTTCAAGCACATGTGCGTGCTTTGTCGCAGCAACCCGTTTGTTGGCAAATAGCCAATGCAGCTCTTTACTGCGCGACCAGTCAAACCCAATGCGCTGCTTTGCTTTAATAACGCGCGAGGCCATATTAGCCCGAAGCGCCACCTGCATCATAAGTAACGCGTCGAAGGTTTCACCTGCCACAGCCGCTTTTAGCGATTCAACAGCAGCTTTGCCCTGTGATTTATCGAAAATAATAAACCGCACGTTTGGCATCAGCTTAACGAGCTGATACTCCACTTTTCCGATTACCCATGTAATTTCAGCATCGCGCCACTGTGATTGAATTCGAGTTACCATGGCAACGGCGTGACACACATCACCTATGGCTGATAAGCGCATTAAACAAATCTTTTTTCCCACAGAAGCTCTATCGTTGCTGAAAAACCAAAATAAATCATTAGAATGTGAAATTTACCATAAGTTGTGGGCAACATGGCGACAATACGACGAGACATAGGTGCTGGGCACCATTTTATTTTCGACGACACCTTGGTCAAACAGCCCCACGCGGAAATGTTTAACCCCGAGTTTTGGCAACAGCAAAACAAAATAACAGGTCAAGCGAAAGGACGTGGTACAACCATTTTCATTGAGCATGAAAACCAGCGCTGGGTTTTGCGCCATTTCATGCGTGGCGGCCTAGTTGGAAAGATACTTAGCGACCAATATTTGTTTTTAGGTGTTGAACGTTCACGCCCATTCGAAGAGTTTAGGCTACTTGAACACATGCAATCGCAAGGTTTGCGCGTGCCTGTGCCGGTTGCTGCACGTATTCATCGCAGAGGCCTCATTTATCGGGGCGACCTTATTACCCTAAACATTCCTGACAGCCAAGACCTACACCATGTACTGTGTAACCAGCCTTTGTCTGAAGAAGCGTGGCACAAAGTAGGCCATGCACTTGCTGCTATGCATAATTGCCAAGTTTATCACCACGATGCAAACGTACGAAATATCATGATTGATAGTGATAAAGAGATTTGGCTTATCGATTTTGACCGTTGTTCAAAGCGCCAAGGGGATAGCTGGAAGCAAAGTAACCTTGACCGCTTATTGCGCTCGCTACACAAAGAGAAAGCGAAAAACCCCGTGTTTCATTGGGAAGAAAAGCATTGGGCTTGGTGCATGGACGGCTATCGAAATGCAGTTTCTCGATAGTGGCACACGGGAAGCCTTTGGCAGCCCGCTCTACTTTCGTCATTATTGTGGTACATTAACCTTTGTTGAACACATAAACCCTCTACAACGATAAGATTCGACTTTATGCACACACGAGCACTTTACCCTGGTACTTTCGACCCTATAACAAATGGTCATGCAGACCTTATTGAACGCGCATCTCAGTTATTTTCTCATGTGATTGTTGCTATTGCTTCAAACCCGAGTAAGAAGCCACTATTTACGTTGGAAGAACGGGTAGAAATGATTAAGAAGGTAACGGCAGATTTACCTAATGTCGAAGTTGTGGGTTTTACAGGCCTGTTGGCTGATTTCGCCGATGAGCAAAATGCGACTATTTTGATTCGAGGCCTGCGTGCAGTATCGGACTTTGAATATGAATTTCAATTGGCCAACATGAACCGTCGCTTGAACCCAAAATTAGAAAGCGTGTTCCTCACCCCTGCTGAAGAAAACTCGTTTATTTCTTCAACGCTAGTAAAAGAAGTGGCCCTTCATCGCGGCGCGGTAAGCGGTTTCTGCCACCCTGTAGTAGAGCAAGCGTTAAGAGACAGGTTAGGTAAGAAAAACTAAATGCCTGTAACAGGCATTTATCGGTATTAACGTTGGCAGCGAGTACAAAAGAAGGTATTGCGCTGCCCGATTACTTTGCTTTCTATCGCCTTACCACACGCCTCGCATGGCTCTCCTTTTCGGCCATAGACATTAAGGTGTTGGGCGAAATAGCCAGGCTTGCCATCTGTTTGCGCAAAATCTTTTAACGTAGTGCCGCCCTGTTCAATGGCTTTTGCCAACACTTGCTTTATTGTAGCGGTTAACGACTTGTAGCGGGCTGCACTGATATTACCGGCGGCACGCCTTGGATCGATACCCGCTAAAAATAGCGCTTCGTTTGCATAGATATTTCCAACCCCCACCACAATAGCATTATCCATAATGAAGTTTTTCACTGGGCCTTTGCGGTTGCGTGACAGGGTAAATAAGCGCGTATCGTCAAAATCGTCTGTAAGGGGCTCAGGCCCAAGATTATCAAGCATGGGAATGTGTGTATCTGGCGCTTGATACAGCACGGCACCGAAGCGTCTAGGGTCGTTAAAGCGCAGACATTTACCCGTGCTAAGCACAATGTCCACATGGTCGTGCTTAATCACTGGGGTAGAAGCGTCGATAACCCGTAGTTTACCCGACATGCCCAAGTGTAAAATTAGCGTACCCTGCGCTGTCTCAATCAATAGATATTTAGCGCGGCGCTTTACGGCCGTGACCTTTTGCCCCTCAACCTTGGCCACCTCTTGTGGAATAGGCCAACGCATTCTTCGCTCGCGAACCACAACACGGGTAATCGTGTTGCCAATAAGATGTGGTGAGACGCCCAAACGGCTTACTTCAACTTCGGGTAATTCAGGCATTTACAATGTCCAAGGTAATAAATTATCGATATCTGTATTAGTTAATGTGTACCAGTTATTTTCGAATTTGATCACGGTAGGTCTGGTATTTGGGTAGATAGCGTAAACCAGCCCGTTGCTGTTACCCGCCAGCCAAGCAACCACAATGTAGGGCTGTGTCTGGCTAAGATCGGCCGGCACCTTTGTGACCGGGTTAAGTACACCACGCTGCCAATGAGAAAACTGCACGTCAGGTGTAATGGCAAGGCTTTCGGTATGCCCTTTCTGACGCCACTGTTGCCCTATGCGCTCTAAGCTATGTCCATCGTGCTCAATTTTTAACACATAAGCATTTTCGGGTAGCAAACTGCGGGTTTCCACAACGTTTTTTTGTGGACGTAAGCTATCTAAATTAAACAATGCAATCATGACAAGCATAGCTATGATGACCACGTTATTCATTGCTCGCTGTGAAATTCTAGCCACGTATTATACCCGCGAAATATGAACCCAAAGATAACGCAATATAGTAATACCTCATTCGTGCATTAGCTAATTCAATTCAATAAAAGGCTGTAGGCATTAAGTAATACACTGACTTACCGTACTGCGATCGTTGAAAAACGTGGGATCATTCGTGTATGGCTAGGTGGATCGCGCTAGATCAAAATCTACGCTTGGGAAGGTAAAAGTATCAAAAAGCAAAAAACCCAGCAAAGGCTGGGTTTTCGTGGAGACAAAAGCAAGCTAATTACTTGATTTTGGCCTCTTTGAACATAACGTGCTTACGCACAACGGGATCATACTTTTTGATCTCCATTTTGCCAGGCATGTTACGCTTGTTTTTATCAGTGGTGTAGAAGAAACCTGTACCTGCTGAAGAAACTAGTTTAATTTTATCACGCATTGTCGGCTTCCTTAGATTTTCTCACCACGGGCACGGATATCAGTTAGTACTGAATCGATACCTTTTTTATCGATGATACGCATGCCTTTAGCAGACAAACGTAGTTTAACAAAACGGCTTTCGCTCTCAACCCAAAAACGGTGTGTTTGAAGGTTTGGTAAAAAGCGACGACGAGTCGCATTTCGTGCGTGTGAACGGTTATTACCAACCGTTGGACGCTTACCTGTTACTTGGCATACTCTTGACATTGTATTTGTCTCCAGAACAACGATAACTGTCGCGTCAGTTAATCCCAAGCGCTCAAACAGTGGTTGGGTCAAATGACGTATTACTATAAATTAGAGGGCGCATTTTATACAGCAAAGGCAGGATCATTTCAATAAGAAAGTACAAAAAGGTTACTTTTACGTACTATTTTTGCGCAAAATACCACCACCCCTCTTTTTTTGCGTGCTGTATTGTACTTTTCCTTTCGCATTTAGGCTATGAATAAATACGCTATTTGAATTTATATTTTAGCGTGGCGGTGCCCAGAAAAAACTAAAAAAACGCCACATGAAGTGGCGTTTATTTCGTTAGTCGTAAAAAGGCGACCTTGTTTCTGTTAAATCAATTAAACGAGATGGCCTGCGAAGCATTTGCCCACCATCACGTGAAATAGGTACCCAAGGGAATAGACCACGGCCTTTCGACGGCTCCAATAGGAACAAGTCGGTAGGAATGGAAATATAGAAACCTTTGGTGAAACTGCCTTCGCCATACTCTTCTGAAGATACATCGGTAAATGCCGCATACGCACCCACGATAATGCCGCTGTCAAAGCGCTTGGCATAGTCGATATTAACGCCTTTGTCTTTCGCCAAAAATTGACCTGCGCTTACCGTAATTTGCGTATCATCAAGAAATTCCGGCTGCCAATACACACTGGCGTGACCGGTTATGGCGTCGTAATCTTCTAACCCTGTTTGGCTATAAGGGTCACGCTGTTTCACGTAATTGATATCTATACCATAGGCGACATTGCTATCTACAGGGCGATAGAGCACTTCGCCCCCCACACCTGCGAACATCGTTTCTAGGTAACCTGCATACGCCTGGAAATACGTATCTTCAGCAACATTGTCTTTGTAATGTAAAAATGCCGTGTCTAACCACACATCGTTTTCAGATACATACTCACGTACTCGGGTACGTACACGCGGTAAGGATACGTCTTCACCGTCTACCAAGTAATTAAACTTATCGAAGTTATCAAGTAGCGTTACTCGCGCGCTACTCATAACCGAGAAGTTTTCATTAAACGCATAGCCGCCGTTTAGCAACAACCCGGTTTGATACAAATAGAAATCTTCGGGGTTACCGAACGACTGGGTGAAGAAGAAATCGGCGCTGTAAAAAAGCCCTGACGTATTTTCAGGGTCATACGCTTCCAATACCTCTTTAGAAGGCGACGTTCTTACGTAGGTTTCGGTTATGTCGGCATCTACTGACTCATAGCGCGCGGCAGAGATAAATGCTTCGGCATCTATTTGCGTGTCGACCATTGGCAGGCCGCCGCGGTTATCTACCATGTGATAAGTTTTTACGCTATCAGGCAGTTCTGATGCAGCGACGCGACCCACTCGCTCAATTGCTTCATCTTGATCGCGATATTTAACCTGCGTTCCGTAGAAAGTCGCACTGTCTTCTTTAATTTCGGCATCGGACAAGATAAAACCGCCCGAGTTGTACAAATCGTTATAGAGTCGAGACTTATTCACGTCTTTAACATCAGAAGGGGCGTTTCTACCCATCAGGTTTCGCGGGTCGTCGTCAAACTTGATTTGCGATGCCGTATTCATGTTGAATCGATAGGTAACACCAAAGCCGATGGTATTGCCTCGCTGATAGTTTAGCGAGAAGTCAAAATCTTTGTAGCGGTAAACCGCGCCCACATTCCAGCGTGAGTCTTGCTCTAGTCGCCCAGCTCTGTCACGAGAGTAATCATTACCTTCGAACTCCAGCTTTAAAGTTAGTGGCTCCCAAGGCGTTTGGTACTCTACGCCACCAAAGAACGCTGTAGTACCTTTAAAAAACTGGTCGTAATCGACTTTACCACCACGGCCTGAGAATCCGCCAGGGCGTTCACAGAAGCTATCTTTAACCTCACAAAATGGGTTAGTGATATCGTCGGCGGTTCCTAAATAACCCCAGCCAACACCTAAGTGAAAGTCAAACGGGCCTACCGATTTACTGGCATTTACGTATTCACTTTCAAAAAAGCCAGTACCGCCGAAATCTCTAAAGCCCACGCTAATGTCGGGTAAATAGTAGCTTTCTTCCCACAGCCTAAATTTGACATCTAAACCTTTATCTTTAAGGGTTTGATCGCCACTGAACGAATCAACTTGGCTATATAATCGCGTACGCACATCGGTATAGCGCGCTGTTGCTTCCATCCAGTCGTACAGCTGAATATTGACCGACCAAAAACGGTATTCGCCATTGTCGGTATAGTTAATGGCCATGCCGCCTTCTTCACGAATACGTGCGGTAGGCGTTTGAATAAGACCGTTCCCCCCCTGCACCATTTGAGATGGCGTAACGCGAAGTTGCGTATCGGCGAGCGTGGTAGAAGAAAGTGCGCTTCCAATTACAAGCGCAAGTGTTGTTTTCTTAGAAAGTAGTGGCGCACTCATTGAGGTAAAACCCTATGTACTGCTAACGCGGCAACGCGCTCATTAAGTTGCTTTAGTTTGTCGCTGAAAAGCTCTGAAGAAATAGGTACGTAAACCTGACTGCCTGGCATAAGCTGAGCAAAGTCTAAATTCCAGTAAGCAATACCTTTCTCTTCAATGTTGCCTCTTGGATCAATCACATAGACATGGCTTCTGTCTGCATCTACTGCCTTTTTAACAGTGTGTACTGCGGTATAGACCGAGGTATCGCTTTGATGCTTATAGGCACCTGGTTTTACTACAGCGCCAGAGAAATGCACCACATTCGGTCTGCCGTTTAAGCGAATCCAATACTTACCCGGTTGAAACATAGGGTTGTCTTCAAAGAACAGTCTGGCCCGGTTGTAGGAAATGGGCATGTCGATACGGGTTGACACTGTCCATGACGCCACTTGCTCGTATAAATTCTGTAACGCAACGTGAGTTTCAGAGTCTTTATCAAACTGTGTGAGAAGCGTTCTAATTTGGGACAACGCGATTTCTTTTTCGCGCTCGGCTTTAGGGTTAGTTAAGTCAAACGCAGATGCACTAGGCCAGTACCAGTCGCCGTTATCAGCAACGATAGACAGCGCACTCGACAGTCTTATTGGTCTATCAAACTGATACGTTTGCTTGTTAATCATAATGCTAACGGTATCTTCGTCAGCCAATAGCGACCCCGATATAGTGATACTCAATACCGCAATAAGCGTAGAGATAAACTTCATTATTGCGTCGCTCCTTGCTTGTTCATTTCACGCACAATTCGACTTAGGTAGACCATATCGTATACGTTTCCCTCTGGACTAAATTGCTGCTTAGAGGCCAACAACTCTTTGGAGTACTTATGCAAAAAGTAGGTATTTTCCCACGATAGCCCCACGTCGATAAAAGGGGTGTATTCTGAAAATGATACGCGCTCAACAACCTTAATTACAGGCACAGAGTACCCAAGGTATTCGCGAGTTTCCTCACCCTCAATTCGCCATGACGAGTCTACAGGTATGCCATAACCGATAGTTGCGATATCGACCTTGCGCTTCCAGTTAAATGGCAAAACATTATTCGTTGCCAGTGGATTGTGCTGTAAGTTGCCGGTGTAGTAGATGTCGTTGTCTAAGCCTTCTGTTTTAACGATGATACCGTGGTGCATTGTGAAGATAACTTTATCACCTGATACCCATTTGTATTTGTCGCCGTCGATGTACGCCAAAGCTAAAGAGGCTCCGTCGCGCTCACCGGCTTTTATCTGCATAAGATCGGCTTTACTGGCAGCAATTTCTTCAACAGTATAAGTAACGGTTCTGTCTTTTAAAGCGAGTTTGAGCGTATTGTAATAGGCGAGTGTTGTAGTGGAACACCCAGAAAGAGAAAGGCAAATAAAGCCTAGAATGGCCGATAGAATGTGTAGTTTCATTAAGGTACGCCGACTAAAACTAAAAACAAATTATTTTGCGATACAAATAAAAAAAGCCGCTAATAAAAGCGGCTTTTTCGAATACTCTTAAATTTACTGTACGGTCGGCGCGTAAGTAAATGTAACAGGCACAGTAATTGTTTTAGTTACAGTGCTTGTACCAGAAGTAGTTACGGTAACAGTATTAGTTGTACCAACACATACGCCGTCTACTAGTGGATCGTCGCCTTCACAAGTAGGTTGACCTGGAGTAGTACCACCATTTCCTGGCGCGTCTGCCGAGTTATTGTTAGCAACACCAGCGATAATACCAGCAGCAACAACACCAGTAGCGATTAGTCCACCGCTTACTGCGCCCGCACCACCTGCACCAGCACCACCTTCGCCATCTTGTGCGTTAACACCTGCTGCCATAGTGGCAGCTGCAAACAATGCAATAATTGACTTCTTCATAACAGTCCTTTAATAAAATTACCCACTAAATCCTATACTAAATCATTTTCAACCATTTGACTAGATTGTAATCGATAAATGACTTAGATTTCTTATGTTAGCAAGCCTCGCTGTGCGAATGAAATAGTTTCTTTGTCTCCAACCACAAAATGATCGAGAACAGGCACATCGATCGATGCCATTGCACTTTTGATCTCTGTTGTTAGACGAATATCCGCATGGCTTGGTTCTGCTACGCCTGAGGGATGATTATGGACTAAAATGATCGCGGCTGCATTGTCGATCATTACTTGTTTGATCAATTCTCTGGGATATACCGCCGCGCTATTGATCGTTCCGTTGAACATAGTGCGAAATGCGATGAGTTGATGCTGACTATCTAGCATTAAAAGCGCGAATTTTTCCCGCTGGCAGTCTCTTAATTTGGCTTGTAAGTAGCGCTTAGTATCATCCACATTATTAAACACGTCTTCCCGCTGAAGCTTAATTTCTAAATTGCGCTTAAATATTTCAAAGCCAGCTTGAAACTGGGCATATTTACACGGGCCAATGCCTGTTACTTTAGCAAACTCGTCTTTCGTTGCCGTTACCACACCGCGCAAGCACCCTAATTCATTGAGTAATTCATGTGCTACAGATACTGCGTTTTTTCCTTTAACTCCTTTACCCAATAACACGGCAATAAGCTCAGCATCACTTAAGTTCTCTGCACCATACTGCAATAGCTTTTCTCTTGGCCTTTCACTTTTTGGCCATACTTTTATCGACATATTTGACGGTCCACCAGCTCAGTAAAACTGTGGTTATAATTGAATCTCGCCACGCTGACGACTGAATAAAAGGCCAGTTTGTTCTTTGCGGTAAATAAGCGATGTATAAATACCGTGCATGAAAGAAGGATCTACTTTTGTTCAGCTATCCGATTTTTTATCCCCATGGTAGGCTATGGGTAATTTCTAGATTTAGTATTCTTTTATGTCTATTGCTAATAAAAACATTTTGCTAGGCGTTACAGGCGGCATTGCTGCTTACAAAGCCCCCGACTTGGTGCGAAAGCTTACTGCACTTGGTGCAAATGTACGCGTAGTGATTACCAATTCTGCGGCAGAGTTTGTCAGCCCCCTTTCACTACAGGCCGTGTCGGGCAACCCTGTTCACCAGCACCTTTTAGACCCGGCTGCAGAGGCGGCCATGGGGCATATCGAATTAGCCAAGTGGGCCGACATACTGCTTATCGCGCCAGCTACCGCCAATACACTGGCTAAGCTAGCCCACGGCATGGCAGATGATTTGCTTACTACTTTGTATCTAGCAACAACAGCCAAGCTGTATATTGCGCCGGCTATGAACCAGCAAATGTGGAAAGCTGTGGCTACGCAGCGCAATATTGATACGCTGAAAACCGACGGCGTTACATTTATAGGCCCAGCGAGTGGTGAGCAGGCATGCGGAGATGTGGGTTCTGGGCGAATGGTAGAACCCGTCGATATTGCAGAAATATTGAACAGTGATAGCAAAAGCTCACCGTCAACCTCTCACACGCTAAACTCTCTTGTTGGCAAAAACCTTACTATTACCGCAGGGCCAACAAGAGAACCCTTAGACCCTGTACGTTATATTTCAAACCACAGTTCGGGCAAAATGGGGTTTGCGATTGCGCAAGCGGCCGCGTTGGCGGGGGCGAAGGTGACTTTAGTGGCAGGGCCAGTGACACTTGATACACCTTACAGCTGCGCTCGTGTTAATGTAACCACAGCCGACGAGATGCTCAATGCCTGTGAAAAGCTAGCACCTGCTACAGATATTTTTATCAGCACTGCAGCGGTTGCCGATTACAAAGCTGTGAGCATTGCTGACAACAAAATTAAGAAAACAGGTGATGAGTTAACACTTACTTTTGTTAAAAACCCTGATATTCTAGCAACGATATCCAACAGACAAGACAGACCATTTTGCGTTGGCTTTGCAGCGGAAAGCCAAAATGTGGAAAATTACGCGCGCTCAAAACTCGCTAAAAAGAAATTAGATATGATTGCCGCTAACGACATCACCACAGAAGGTCTTGGGTTTAACAGCGATAAAAACGCCTTACATGTTATTTGGCAAGATGGTGACAAACGCTTGCCAGCTACCAGTAAAGATGAGCTAGCGGGTCAACTGCTCGCTCTTATTGCAGAACGTTTCGCTTTAAACAATTAAAACTAACAGATGCTTATTAAGTGTCGATAATAACAACGATAAATATAAACGCTTTGGCGTAAGCCAACTTAACATGGAGCCCGAGTTGCGTTAACTCGGTAGCGGAGGAAATACTTTCGTCATGCCTGCTGTCAAAAAAACCAATCGCAGAGCGCAAATTCTGCAAGCACTTGCTGGAATGTTAGAAACCAGCCCAGGTCAACGTATCACTACGGCTAAATTAGCGGAAAAAGTTGGCGTGTCTGAAGCTGCGCTTTATCGCCATTTTCCCAGTAAGGCGCGAATGTTTGAAGGGCTTATCGAGTTCATCGAAGAAACGCTTTTCACGCGTATTAATAAAATAGTGAATGAAGAAAAAGATTCACTAACACGCTGCCAGCTTATACTGCACCTAATTTTAGGCTTTGCGGAAAAGAACCCAGGCATAACCCGCATATTAAATGGTGATGCGCTAATGGGTGAGCAAGACCGATTACGTGCACGCATTGCAAAACTGTTTGAGCGTTTAGAAACCCAGCTTAAACAGGTGTTAAGAGAGCGCAAACTGCGCGAAGGGAAAACCCTTTCAGCAGATGAAGCAATTATTGCTAATATGATGATTTGCTACACTGACGGTCGCATTAATGGCTTTATTCGCAGTGGCTTTACTCGTAAGCCTACTGAACAGTTCAACGAACAATGGGCTGCGTTTAAGCAGATGTTTGTTTAAGTAAAACAAACACAAGAGCTACTAAAATGAAAGGCGCATGTAAGTGCCTTTTTCTTGTTGCAGTCAACTTTTGGTAACTGCTTTAGCATCTAGCGTGGTTACTTCTAGTAGTTATTGTTTACTCTGTTGCTCGAGAGACCACAAGCCTGCATACTTATTAAAAGTATACTGTGCATAAATAACGGCGTACAAAAGCCCTCTGCCACCATCTAAAAAGCCAAGCCTGAATACATATATTTGTATGAAAGTGATTAGCCCTCTAAGAACCGCAAGCGGTATTCCATAACTCTTTTTGCCTTTGGCGAATTTCTTTTCAGCCATCAATACTGCGTAGAGTCTATTTTTATACAGCAGGTGCTCAAAATCTCGGATAGAGTAATGATTTAAGAAGCCCTTTTTAATTACGCCAGTCTCACCTTCGAAAAGTACCTTTTCATGAACAATAGCCCCATCAAATCTAGAGCCATGCCTTCTGAACAACCGAGTACACGCTCTCGCAGTTCTACCAAATCGGGTGGGTTTACCGAAGATGATGTTTTTCCACCTCACCTTATAGGCATTATGTTCAATAACGTCTTGATTTAAAAGGCTTGTTATTTCTTGAGCAAGTTTTGAATCTACTTCCTCATCTGCATCGATTGATAAAACCCAATCGCACGCTGCCTTATCCAACGCTCTTTGCTTTTGGATTCCATAGCCTTGCCAATCGGTAACAAACAACTTATCAGTGAATTGTTTAGCTATTTCAACGGTCTTGTCGGTGCTACCGCTATCAAAGACAATTATTTCATCAGCAATGTGTGTTACTGAGCTTAAACAACGTGATATTCGATCTTCTTCATTCTTTGTGATCACAATGACAGAAAGCGTATTCTTCATGATTTAACCCTTAAGTATTGCTATGCGTTATTTCTTTGTGTTCATAAGTGATCTTTAGAAAAGCGCCAAGCCGATATGGAAAGTTCCGTCAGTTTATATTTTGACTATTTTTACTGAAGTCAGTTTCAGCGCGAAAAAGTAGCACTTTCTGTTGGGCTTTGAAAGGTTAATGCCAGCGATAGATCAGTCATCGCCAACGCATAAACGAGCTCGCTACGACTGTAATATCTGCTTGAGAGGAAAAAAGCAGCACAAAAATGCTGCTTTCCTAATTTAACCTAAGTAATCACTACTTACTAAACGTATTCCCAAAGAAGTCGCCGCTGTTCCATTGAGGCTTGTTCTTCTGGTTTGCTAATGTCCAACCAATTTGTGCATTAACCTTTGTGAAGGTTTCTGCCGCATTCCAGTTAAATGGCTGATTAATATCATCGCTAGGCTTGTGGTAGTGCGTAGATAAGAACTGGCCGAACACCTTGCTGCCATCTACGTTAGGATCTTTTGATTTAAGACCTGGCACCATAAATACTGAAGGTACACCCTGTTTCACAAACGCGTAGTGATCTGAGCGTGTGAAAAGTGCCTGCTCTGGCCACGGATCTGGGCTTAGCTCGATATCTGCATTCGCCGCCGCTTTTTCCACAGAGTCTTGCAAATCACTGTGGTTCGCGCCAAAGGCAATAACGTCAGCAAACTCGTAGGTCAGAATTGGCATATCTAAGTTTACGTTCGCCACCATTGAAGTAACAGGTACGGTTGGGTTACGGGCGAAATAGTCTGCACCTAACAGGCCTTTCTCTTCACCGGTTACCGACACGAAAAGAATTGAGCGCTTTGGCTTTTCTTTCATTTCGCTAAACAAGCGTGCGGTTTCCAACATTACCGACGTGCCAGACGCGTTGTCCATTGCGCCATTGTTGATGTTGTCCTTTTTCACGGTTTTGGCAAAACCAATGTGATCAGAGTGCGCAGAGAAAACCACGTACTCATCTTTAAGCTCTGGGTCTGAACCTTCTAGTACACCCACAACGTTCGGGCTTGTGATGGTGTCGTGAACGCTCTTCTTGCTGATATCTACCACGCCATTTAGCGCAAAACCTTGTGGTACTTTGTCAGCTTCAAGCTGTGCGTATACGTCATCAAGGCTTTTCTCTGCACCTTTGAACAGCTTACGTGCAGCCCCTTCGCTCATATAAGCGCCGCCTTTAAGCTGAGAAAAGCTGTTCGCAGGTTGACCGCTGTCATCTAACCACGCCATGCGCGGCGTATGAATGTAGTTCAAACGGCTTTGATAAGGGCGTACTTTCTCGTTTTTAGGCGTAGTAATGGTAATCATGCCAATAGCGCCATTATCTACAGCGTATTTCTGCTTTTGATAACCCGACGCAAAATGTGCCCCTTCCTCTGAGGGGAAGTCACTTGGCTTACCCGCAAGCGCAACGACAATTTTGCCTTCTACATCAAGGTCTTTGTAATCGTTGTGCGATAATTCATCTGCCACAATACCGTAACCTACAAATACCATTTCGCCTTTTACACTGGCATCAGTGTTAAGCAAGCTCGGGCCAGCTAAGTATTCTTTCGGGTAATCAAAGTTTACCGTTTCACCGTTTTGTGTGAAGGAAAAGCTTGGCGATTCTTGTACCAGGTTGGCTTTGCGAAACGTTACGTTCTGCATATAGCCGTCGGTGCCCGCTGGGGTTAAACCGTACTTTGCAAACTCAGTAGCGATGTAAAGGGCCGCAATTTCATGGCCTCGAGAGCCAGTGTCACGACCTTCAAGCAAGTCATCTGCTAGAAAAAACAGGTGAGACTTAATTCGCTGTGTATCAGGGTTGAAAGCATTATCTGTCGATGCGTGGTTATGTGCGGTTGCAGCAAATGTCATTGCCGTCATTGCACTACCTATAAGGAGTTTTTTTATCATTTTAATTTCACCGTATAACTAAGTGGGTACAATGGTAACGCAGATACTGGGCGTAATACCATTAAACTCCTTACGTTTACCATGCGTTTCCTACCGTTGCTCGCATTTTAGGAGCAAGGTAAAATTGTTAGCCAAACGCCGGATCAGATTCCGGGAGTATTTTTATTTTTTAGTGAAGAGCAGCATCCATGTCGAAAGACGATATTCTTTATCGCGTAAAGTTCATCAGCAATGGAGAGCATTACGAGTTATATGTAAAAACCCTTATACAAGGTGCTTTATTTGGCTTTATCGAGATAGGCGACTTTGTGTGGGATACCCACACGAGTGTTGTTGTCGATCCCAGTCATGAAAGACTAAAAAATGAATTTTCAGAAGTAACAAAAACTTACGTTCCTATGCACAACGTTTTACGCATTGACGCCGTAAATAAAAAAGGAACGGCCAAAATTACTAAATTGGAGAATAAATCTGATAAAGTAACGGCTTTCCCTAGCCCAATATATACACCAACGAAAGAGTAGCCGCTGGAGTCTATCCGGTAAAGGTTACCGGAGACCCTTATGTATCGCTATCTATTAGCAGCATTACTACTAATTTGCAGTGCTAGTTCACCGGCAAAAGTCCTTAATGATGAAAGCTTGTATCAACTGCTTGATGACATTTGGCAATACGAGCTTTCCGTTTCTCCCCTATTGGCTTCCCGTCAAGGCGATAACACACTAGCACATGCTTTACCTGATATTTCACCTGAAGCATTAAAAGCCAAAAACGAACAATGGCGTGCATTTCAAAAAGCACTAAGTCAGTACAAAAAAGAAGACATTTCTACCGACGGGTATATTGCACTACTGATGCAACAATACCGGTTGGCTAACTATGTAGATGAATACACCTATCGCTCTCATTTAGTGCCCATTAACTCTGAATACGGTTTTCACGGTGCCATGGCATCTTTACCGAACGTGTCCACATTTAAGCGCGTGGAAGATTATCAAGCTTACATTAGCCGCTTAAATGCTTTACATGACTACTTTGATCAGCAGATAACATATATGAAGCAGGCATTAAAAGAGGGCTATACGCAGCCTAAAGTGGTGCTTGAAGGGTTTGAAAATTCGGTGGCGTCATACATTGTAGAAAATGCCGAAGACAGTGGTTTTTATTCTCCGTTTACCCGCTTTCCTGAGTACTTTACTGCCGAACAAAAGTCAGCATTAATTGAACAAGGCAAAGCAGCGATAAACACGAGTGTCCTTCCCGCATATCAGGCGTTTTACGACTTTATGGTGAATGAATATATTCCTAATGCTCGTGAAGATATTGCTGCCAATAACTGGCCTGATGGCGTAGCGTATTACGCCAATCGCGCAAAGCATTATACGACTACTGATATGACGCCCCAAGAAATCCACGACCTGGGGCTGTCAGAAGTCAAACGCATCCGCGCGCAAATGCAACAAATTGTAGATGAACTTGACTTTGATGGTACGATTAACGACTTCATCACTTTTTTGCGCAAAGACCCTCAGTTTTACGCCACCAGCGCAGAAGACTTATTAAAAGAAGCGTCGTTTATTGCCAAGAAAATGGACGCTAAGCTGCCTTCATTATTTGAATATCTACCGCGAACGCCCTACGGCGTTGCTCCTGTGCCTGACGCCATTGCGCCTAAGTACACCACGGGCCGTTACATCCACCCTAGCCGCGATGATCAACCAGGCTATTACTGGGTAAATACCTATGCCCTTGATAAGCGCCCTTTATATGCACTACCTGCGCTAACATTACATGAGGCCGTGCCGGGTCATCACCTTCAGATATCACTGGCAGCAGAACTTGAAGACTTACCAATGGTACGTCGTAATACTTATATTTCAGCGTTTGGTGAAGGCTGGGGCCTGTACTCTGAGTTTTTGGGTATTGAGGCCGGTATTTATGAAACGCCTTACGACAACTTTGGCCGCTTAAGCTATGAAATGTGGCGCGCATGCCGCTTAGTTGTTGATACTGGCATGCACACTATGGGCTGGAGCCGCCAGCAAGCCGTAAATTATATGATGGAAAATACTGCCCTTTCTGAGCATAACGTGAATACGGAAATTGACCGCTATATTTCATGGCCCGCGCAAGCGCTGTCTTACAAAATTGGCGAAATCAAAATTAAAGCGCTACGAGAAAAAGCAGAAAGTGAATTAGGAGAACGTTTCGACGTTCGCAAATTCCACCGCGCTGTTTTAGAAAATGGCTCGGTTCCACTATTCATTTTAGAACAACATATCGATGCGTTTATAGAAGAACAAAAGGCTAAATAAACATGATCGTTGCATTTGGTGTTATTGGATTACTCATCCTGTTTTTAATTTACTTTGTGCTGCGAGCGCAGAACTTACAGAAAGAGTTGGCGCTGTTGCGCCACTCGAATAAGCAAACGAATAGTAAGGTGACTTATGTTTATCGCAACTTGGTTCTTGTTACAGATGCATTAGAAAAGAACCTAACATCACGTATTGAAAGTGCCTATAAAAGTCGTCTTATCGATCAGGTTCAGTACCAAGCGCTACACCCGCTAATGCAAAACTTCTCGACCATTATTATGGCGTGCTGTGAGAAGGGTATGTCACTAGAAGAGTCGCTGAATAAGGCGTTGCTTAACGAAGATGTTAGCCTTGAAGACATTCGCGAGGTGGTAAAGGCGCTGCCAGGAAATGTACGCATGGTATGGTCAAAGAATACCGCGGATGGTTTTATTGCCTTTTGCCAAATGGTTACAGCAACGGTAAATGGCACTACAGCAAAACCAACGAAAACGCCGACAGCTGAAGGGTAGCGCTAAAACTCCGCGGTTTAATTTACATTATTACTGCATTACCTATGTGCTAGGGTGTTGATCTTTCATGCATTGCAAAGGTTAGCACCCTTAGCCACTCTTCCTCCCATTTTTCAAAGTTTAATCTTCTACCTTTTCAAACTAATCAGTGAGTTAGCATTCAAAACAATGGGGCGAAAGCCTTTTGGCTTGAAAAGGCTTTTTGCTGCACTATAATACTGTATAAAAATACAGTTTATTTTGAGTGTCATGAACAAACCGCTATCTGTGCTTAACAACCACCCGCATATCTGGCGGGCCAGAGAAAAAAAGCAAAGTGAAGCAAAGTTTTCACTAGGCTTTCCGCATCTCGATAAAGCGCTTAACGGAGGCGTTGCGTCTACTGGCCTTGTACGTATAGCTTCATTAACGGGGGTCGGTGAACTTTCGTTATTCAAAGAGGTTATCTGTAGGCACCGTACGCATAAACTTGTCGTGTTTATTAACCCACCAGGGCTGTTACAGTCACCTTGGTTAGAAAATTTAGGGTTAAACGCGCAGCAAGTGCTTGTAGTAAAGGCAAGCTCACAGCAAGAGTCATTATGGGCGGCAGAGCAATGTTTAAAAAGCTCCGCCTGTCATTGTGTAGTGTTATGGAGCAATGCCGTAGGTCAAAAAGCAGCGCGACGTTTACAAGTAGCCGCAACACATAACGATGCATTGTGCTTACTTTATACGCCACAGCAACAGCGTATATCACAGCAAAATACCAACGCTAGTGCTTTACCGATTGCTTTAGATCTCGCTTTGTTAGGGGAGCCGCACACCTTATCAATAAGCATACGCAAGCAGCGCCATGGTTGGCCTAAAGATAACATTGTTATATCCCATCAGTGGACACCTGACAATCGAGCGATCAAATGGGCGATGGCACACAATACGCTTTCCGATCAGGCGCTCCACTCTGTGAGTTAACCATGCTGTGGGCCTATATTCACTGCTATCAACTCACTCTTGATGGCCACAATCAAGCAACTAACAATAAAACGTTGAATAGCAAAGTGCCTGGGCAACTTGATAGCAGCGCAGACTCATCGCTGCCTTTAAGTACACCAGTAGCTGTGTATAGCAGTAAAGCGAGCAAAATAATTCAATGTAACGAGGTTGCGAAAAAAGAAGGTATTGAAATAGGTCATGGGTTAGCTCAAGCGGCTGCGCTGTGCCCTTATGTACACATTTTGCCTTTCAATGAAGAAAATGAAAAACATATGCTAACTCAGCTGGCGCATAGGCTTTATCCGTTGGCGTCTGATATTGTGCTAGACGCTCCTGATGGTTTGGCTATAAGGTTAGATAATCTCAGTCACTATTATGGCGGTCATGAGGCACTCTGGAAAACATTAACTCAGGCGTTATTTGAGGCCAATGTTCGTTACCATTTCGCTAGTGCATGGACAATAGAAGCCGCCAAAGTACTTGTGCTTCACAAACACAATACCTACTTACATGCGCAACAAGAAATTAAACAGGCGCTTGGTGCTTGCCCTCTTTCTACCACGGCGCTTGCGTCAAAAGTTATAGAATCACTGACCAGAGTAGGTATTACTCGTGTACATGAGTTACTGGCAATGCCAGTTCAAGAGCTAGGCAAGCGCTTTGACAATAATACGATTGTGTACCTTACCGCACTTAGGGGGGAGATCTTTCCTCGGGTTACGCTGTTTAGGCCGCTAGAGCACTTCGATAATTTTACGCTGTTACCTTTTGATATAGAAAATACACAACACCTAACCCCTTTTGTGACCCAGCAGTTCGAGCACTTATCGCACTATTTACGCGCAAGAAACTTATACACATCCAGTATAAGTGTGCATATTCATTTTAGAGAAGCACCCGTTTTGGATATTAATATCCGCTCTGCGCTTCCTCAGGCATCCGTTAAAAGCTGGCTACCTTTATTCACACTTAAAACAGAGAACCTTGAGTTACCGGAACCGGCCACCGCCATTGGCGTTCGGTGCCAACAGTTTGAAGAAATAGATAGCAACAATGGCGACTTTTTTAGCGATAGATTTAACGATGTGGCACAAAAGCAACTAATTGGTCGCCTAAACGCTAAGTTAGGCGATCACAGTACTTTTCAGCCTTGCGCTACCAATAGCCACCAGTTTGAATATATGACGGTGTCAGAACCAAACGGCAGTGGCTATTCCTACAGCAGTGATATCACCCCAACCTTCACCTTTGAAGCGCCTAAACCGCTTATTCAACCATCACAGATATGCTTCGGACCGGTACGCCTGCATAGCGAGTGGTGGCGAGATCCCCCTACAAACCGTGACTACTTTATAGCGCAAACGCCTCAAAGTGTAAGGCTTTTAGTGTTTAAAGATGCGCAAAGTCACTGGTGGGTACAAGGTATTTTTTGTTAGCCCTAAGCGCTTAAGATAAGGCAATACCATGAAGTACAGTGAACTCTTTTGCCAAAGCCATTATAGCTTTCTCTGCGGCGCCTCTTCCCCAGCAGAACTAGTAACCACGGCCTCTTTTCTTGGTTATGAGGCTATAGCAATAACCGATGAATGCTCAGTGGCAGGAGTGGTACGCGCTTTCGATGAAATTACACACCAAGGGTTGCCCATTAAGCTTATCGTAGGCAGCTATTTCATATTTGATAAGACATTATCTTTTGTATTGCTGTGCCCAAACAAAGCGGCCTACAGCGAACTGTGCCGTATTATCACTAACGCCAGAAGACGCTCTGAAAAAGGGGAGTATCAGCTTGCCGAGTGGGACTTACGCACCATTCGCCACTGTAAATTCATCTGGCTGCCTAGCGGTGAGGTGAATGAGGATAAGTATTGGGCACAGTGGCTACAGAAACACCCCAATATAGACGCCTTTATCGGCGCGCAACGCCTGCTAGACGGGCGTGACCATCATAGGTTTGCGCATTATAATCACTTACAGTCTACCTACGCTTTTCCTGTCATCGCCTGTACTGGTGCATTAATGCATCATGCAGATAGACTACCGTTACAGCATATTTTGCACACCACCAAAGTGCACACCACCGTACACGAGATAGGAAGAGAAGCGCTAAGCAATGCAGAGCGTAGTTTGCGTACAACCCATAAAATAAAAAAGCTTTATCCTGAAAAGTGGCTGGCTAATACCCATAGCCTTGCCCAACAATTTACCTTCTCTTTAGAAGAGTTGCGCTACCAATACCCTGCTGAACTTGTGCCTGAAGGCTATACACCCACCTCATATTTAAGAGAGCGCGTGGAAGAAGGCATTAAGATTCGCTTCCCTGAAGGCATTACGTCAGAGATAAGGCAAACAATAGAAAAAGAACTCAGGCTGATTGCTGAGCAAGAGTATGAGTACTTCTTTTTAACGATTTACGACATTGTTCAATTTGCCAAACAGCAGCGCATTTTATACCAAGGCCGAGGCTCAGCCGCTAATTCGGTGGTTTGCTATTGTTTAGAAATAACCGCTGTCGACCCAAGGCAAATTAGCGTGCTGTTTGAGCGGTTTATTTCCAAAGAGCGTAATGAACCGCCAGACATTGATGTAGATTTTGAGCATCAACGCCGAGAAGAAATTATTCAATACATCTATAAAAAATATGGCAGAGAAAGAACTGCAATTGCAGCTACCGTTATCTGCTATCGCTTTAAATCAGCGTTTAAAGATGTAGGGAAGGCCCTTGGATTTAGCGAGTCTCAGCTAGACTTTGTGGTTAAACAAATAAACCGACGGGACAGCGTTATTCCTTGGAAGTCCCAATTGGCAGACCTTGGGTTAAACCCTGAAGAAAAACGTGTACAGCAGCTAATTAGCTTAACTGAAGCGCTATTAGGAACGCCCCGACATTTATCGCAGCACGTAGGCGGCTTTGTAATTAGTGCTGGGCCCCTGTATGACCTAGTTCCTGTAGAGAATGCAGCAATGGAAGCGCGCACTATTATTCAATGGGATAAAGACGATATAGAAACCCTTGGCTTATTAAAAGTGGATGTTCTGGCCCTTGGCATGTTAAGCGCCATTCGGCGCGCATTCTCCTTAATCAATAAGCAATACCCCGTCGAGACAAGCATTCCTTTTATCACCAAGCTTGGTGATGACAAGCAAGTATTCGACATGATATGTCGCGCTGATACCGTTGGGGTTTTCCAAATAGAATCGCGGGCACAAATGTCTATGCTTCCGCGGCTTAAACCCCGCCGTTATTACGACTTGGTAGTGCAAATAGCTATCGTACGACCAGGCCCAATTCAGGGGGATATGGTACATCCTTATTTAATACGCCGGCACGGCAATGAAACTATTAGCTACCCATCAAAAGAAGTTGAAAAAGTTCTGTCGCGCACCATGGGAGTACCTATATTTCAAGAGCAAGTTATACAGCTAGCCATGGTAGCCGCAGGGTTTAGCGGAGGGGAAGCCGATCAGCTACGCCGCGCAATGGCGAGCTGGAAAAAAGATGGCAGAATTTTCGAGTTTAGAGACAAGTTAATTAAAGGAATGACGAATAAAGGCTACGACAGTACGTTTGCACATAACTTGTTTGAACAAATTAAAGGGTTTGCAGGTTATGGTTTTCCAGAATCTCACTCAGCGTCTTTCGCAGTATTAGCGTATGTGTCTTGCTGGCTAAAGTTTTACTTTCCCGTGGAATTTTACGTAGCGTTATTAAACAGCTGGCCAATGGGTTTTTATACGCCGTCACAGTTAGTTCAAGATGCGAAGCGACACAATATTTATGTAGAAGCCCCCTGTGTAAACAAGTCAGACACTGAGCACACTTTAGTTACCAAGGGTGAAGATAAATATATTCAATTAGGGCTTAAGCTGATTAAAGGGTTAAGTGAAGTAGCGTCACACAAGATTGTGAAAAACCGCCCGGCAGCAGGCTATACCCATATAGAGCAAATTCAGCATTTATCGATTAAAAGTAACGAGCTAGAGGCGCTAGCGAGCGCCGATGCGTTTCGCACTATTTCCGGCAACCGCTACGAAACACGCTGGCGAATAATGGACACGCAAACACGCCTGCCGCTTTTCGACACTGTAGAGGTGAATACTAAACAAGGCTATTCGCCTTTAAAAAATAAACCATCAGATGCGCAAAATTTACTCGAAGACTATGCATCGACAGGTTTGTCAGTTAACAACCATCCTATTTCGCTGCTTAAACGCCAGCATAAACTCAATGATATCAGCTGGTCTAACACGCTTATTAACAAGAAGAATAAGTCGGTAGTTAAAGTGCTAGGTGCCGTGACCGGACGTCAAGCCCCTGGTACAGCCGCAGGCGTTACCTTTCTTACATTAGAGGACGACATTGGCAATATAAACGTGGTTGTCTGGCAAGCCACAGCACGCGCTCAGCAAAAGACTTTCTTAAAAGCAAAGCTTCTGCAAGTTAACGGTATTATTGAACGCTCTAAAGAGGGGGTAATTCATATTATTGCCGGCAAACTTATCGATAGAACACCCTGGCTGGAAAGTATTTCGCTCAATTCGCGAGACTTTCATTAGGGGTTTAACGCCTTGGTACTTATAGTCTAATGTATACTAAAAAAAGCTATATTTTTTGTAATGATTGGCTTCATTAGGATCGCCAACCATATCAGTCAAATGCATATCGTAAATTTTAGTTATTATTTTGGGGTTTAACATGAAGCGATGGGTTGCGCTTTTATGTGGCTGTTTGGCCAGTATTAATATAAGCGCAGGGAAATACATTATCGGTGCACAGAGCTTAGCATATTTCCCTCATTATGATTTTTCATCTACGGTTGATAAAGGTGTAGCTTGGTCAATATTAGAAGCTTTTTCTGAAGCTTCCGGGCACAAATTTGTTTACGTAAGTCTACCAATTAGAAGACTTCAGCTTGAATTAGCTAAAGGTAATGTAGACTTTGTATATCCTGACAATAGAGGCTGGTATAACAGTATTACAACCTCTAAAGAAAAATACTTCTCTGCGCCAATAACACGCGCATTAACAGGAACTATCGTAAAGCGGGAAAACGCAGGCCAAGGCATAGATAATATAAAACACCTTGCCATGCCGTTAGGTTTTACACCTGTAAATTGGCAAGTGCGAATAGATAATCAGAGTACAGATATCACATGGGTTAAAGATATCCAACAAGGGCTAACCTTGGTGTATCAAGAACGTGTGGATGCGCTCGACTTGGAATATTTTGTCCATAAGCATTCTGCGCCTTATTATTTTGAGCAAGACGCATTTGTTTTAGATTTGACGCTTCCACATAATGACATTCCATTTTCTTTATCTACGCTTTATCACCAAGATATTATTACTGAACTCAATGATTTCATGTCCTCAAACCCAGAATTAATTGCTAATATAAAAGCCAAATATGAAATGACAGACACTGAGCGTTTATTTCAACAACTTTTAGAGCAACAAGGATTAGAAATTGAAGAGGTTTGGAAGTAGGGTGAACGGTTTAAGACATGTTAGATCATTTTTGTTCGCGCTGGCACTTTTTACCCCTGCCATTCAGGCCGAAACCTTTATCGTAGGCGCTCAAAATATTGCGTACGATCCTTACTACAACTTTTCTTCAAAACATGAAAAAGGGTTGGGCTGGGCCATCCTTGAAGCATTTTCCAAACAAAGCGGACATCAGTTTGTCTATCTAAGTATGCCAGCTAAACGCCTTCAAATTGAGCTGAAAAAAGGCAACGTTGACTTTGTTTTTCCAGATAACCCTCGATGGAACAACTCGTTAACGTATAACCTTAATAAAATCTATTCTCCCCCTTTAATCGAGACGTTTTCAGTAACATTAATCAAACCTGAAAACACAAATAAGGGCGTTAGTAGCATCGGAAAACTTGTTATTCCTGATGGTTTTTCACCGGTGAAGTGGAAGAAGCAAATTAGTGAAGGTACCGTAAATACTTTTACTGTTGCTAGCGTATACGAAGGCTTATCACTTCTTCACAATGGCGAAGTGGATGCTATGGACATTGAGTATAACGTAGCCCGACATATTATTCGCCGACACCCTCAAGTTGGGCCATTTAGCGCTGATTTAACCCTTCCCCACAATGCGGTCTCGTTTTCACTGTCTACGCTTAAATACCCCAACATTATTGAAGAGCTAAATGCGTTTTTACATTCAAAATCTGAAACTATAAATAAGATAAAAGAAAAATACGGTATCGAAGAGACGAAGCACTTAATTAAACAATTAATGAAAGAGCAAGAACTTCGAGACAACATGCTTTGGTCTCCTCTGTAAATCTTCCACAAAGTCAGTAAATAACACGATTATCGGTAGTAAAAAGAAACCCCAAAAAAAAATAAACCACTGATATTAAGTACTTTTATCAGATGGAAAACATTTTGCTTATTGATTAGCAGATCAAGGAGCAATTATGAAACAGGTAACATTACTTTTATTTTCTTTTTTTATCGCTTTTACTGCGACTACAGCACAAGCACGGCAAACCGTGAGCGTTGACTACATGCATGGATTCGATGACATTGACGGTATGCGCTTCGCATACCGACCGCTTGAACAAACATTAGCTACAGATTGGTTTGGCGACATAAAGCTTTACTGGGAAGTTAGTGCGGTTGTTTGGGAATATGGCGAGAACGATACGCACAGTACAAGCTATGGCGCGTCACTGACGCCTGTTTTTATGAAACAGATATCCACACTATATGACAAGTATCCTGTATATATAGAAGCAGGTATTGGCGCAAGCTACATTGGCGATCAAAAAGTGGCAGGTAAAGATATTGGCTCTAACTACCAATTTGAAGACAGATTGGGCGTGTTTGTAGAGATCAATAAGAAGCAACACGTTGCCCTGCGTTATATGCACTTTTCAAATGGTGGCTTTAATAACGACAACCCAGGACTAGACTTCCTAAACTTGTCATACTCCTACCACTTCTAACTAAATGGGGGCAGAGTTCTGACTCTGACCCTATTATTTTGTTTCTTCCAGAAGCAAAAAAACCGCCGGTAGGCGGTTTTCTTTTAATGGGTTTTCCGACCTGGCAGTGTCCTACTCTCACATGGGGAAACCCCACACTACCATTGGCGCTAATACGTTTCACTTCTGAGTTCGAAATGGTTTCAGGTGGTACCGTATCGCTATGGCTGCCAGGAAAAACTGGTTTGCAGTAGCGTTTACTGCGTAAAGCTGGTTACTATCAACTTTACTAAATTCTGTAAGCCGTATACATAAAAATGTAGCGGCTTCTATATAAAGCAAAAAACCCGCCGTTAGGCGGGTTCTTCTTAATAGGACCTGGCAGTGTCCTACTCTCACATGGGGAAACCCCACACTACCATCGGCGCTAATACGTTTCACTTCTGAGTTCGGAATGGAGTCAGGTGGTACCGTATCGCTATGGCTGCCAGGAAAAACTGGTAACAATTTGGGAAAGATAATATTAATTCAATCAGTGAGTAACTACTTTTTACTCTATTTGTCGTGCAAAATCATGATTGCTTTTTATCATGACTTTTGCGCAAGGAGGACCAACAGTACATATTGTTGTTTGTCACATCCTATCGATTTACTTATCATTTGCTTACAACGCCAACTTCTCTTCGAAGCCTTTTAGGCGTTGTATGGTTAAGCCTCTCGGGCAATTAGTACAGGTTAGCTTAACGCCTTACAACGCTTCCACACCCTGCCTATCAACGTCATCGTCTATAACAACCCTTCCAGACCTTAAAGGTCAGGGATGACTCATCTTTGGGCCGGCTTCCCGCTTAGATGCTTTCAGCGGTTATCCGTTCCGAACATAGCTACCGGGCAATGCCATTGGCATGACAACCCGAACACCAGCGGTTCGTCCACTCCGGTCCTCTCGTACTAGGAGCAGCTCCCATCAATCATCCAACGCCCACACCAGATAGGGACCGAACTGTCTCACGACGTTCTAAACCCAGCTCGCGTACCACTTTAAATGGCGAACAGCCATACCCTTGGGACCGACTTCAGCCCCAGGATGTGATGAGCCGACATCGAGGTGCCAAACACCGCCGTCGATATGAACTCTTGGGCGGTATCAGCCTGTTATCCCCGGAGTACCTTTTATCCGTTGAGCGATGGCCCTTCCATACAGAACCACCGGATCACTATGACCTACTTTCGTACCTGCTCGACGTGTCTGTCTCGCAGTTAAGCTAGCTTATGCCATTGCACTAACCTCACGATGTCCGACCGTGATTAGCTAACCTTCGTGCTCCTCCGTTACTATTTGGGAGGAGACCGCCCCAGTCAAACTACCCACCAGACACTGTCCACAACCCCGATAAGGGGCCAATGTTAGAACATCAAACATACAAGGGTGGTATTTCAAGGACGGCTCCACACAATCTAGCGACTGTGCTTCAAAGCCTCCCACCTATCCTACACATGTAGGTTCAATGTTCAGTGCCAAGCTGTAGTAAAGGTTCACGGGGTCTTTCCGTCTAGGTGCGGGTACACAGCATCTTCACTGCGATTTCAATTTCACTGAGTCTCGGGTGGAGACAGCGTGGCCATGGTTACACCATTCGTGCAGGTCGGAACTTACCCGACAAGGAATTTCGCTACCTTAGGACCGTTATAGTTACGGCCGCCGTTTACCGGGGCTTCGATCAAGAGCTTCGTCCGAGGACTAACCCCATCAATTAACCTTCCGGCACCGGGCAGGTGTCACACCCTATACGTCCTCTTACGAGTTTGCAGAGTGCTGTGTTTTTAATAAACAGTCCCAGCCACCTGGTCACTGCGGCCTCCATTTGCTTACCACGTAAAGTGTTCACAAACAGAGGCGTACCTTCTCCCGAAGTTACGGTACAATTTTGCCGAGTTCCTTCACCCGAGTTCTCTCAAGCGCCTTAGTATTCTCTACCTGACCACCTGTGTCGGTTTGGGGTACGGTTCATATAATCATAAGTTTAGAAGCTTTTCCTGGAAGCAGGGCATCAACAACTTCACTCCCTTGGGAGCTCGTCTCGTGTCTCGGCATTCTCTTTTAAAGAGCGACCCGGATTTACCTAAGTCACTAGCCTACACACTTTCACTTGGACAACCAACGCCAAGCTTGCCTAGCCTTCTCCGTCCCTCCATCACTGATTATATAAGTACGGAAATATTAATCCGTTTCCCATCGACTACGCATTTCTGCCTCGCCTTAGGGGCCGACTTACCCTGCCCTGATTAGCATGGGACAGGAAACCTTGGTCTTCCGGCGTGGGAGTTTTTCACTCCCATTATCGTTACTCATGTCAGCATTCGCACTTGTGAT